>CAKULR010000166.1 GCA_934667295.1 uncultured Kiritimatiellota bacterium | reverse complement strand
CCGCCTCCTCGAACTGCTCGCCGAGGTGGACGAGCCGGAGGCGTGGACGGCGATTACGGGCGACCTCGGCCGGGCGAAGAACGTCACGGCGCGCCTCAACGCGCTGCGGGCGCTCACGGCGGGGAACTGGCCGGGTCGGCACGCGCTCCTCGACGCGGAGGGGCGGAAGCTGCGCGCCTCCCTCAACGGGTATGCCGCCTGGCTCGGACTCGTGGCGGGCGACCCGCTTGTCGACGTCTTCGAGCGGATGCGCGCGGAGGAGCGGCGGAAGGGCTGGTCGATCCGCCACCCCACGCTGAGCCGCGCGCTCTACTGCGGCTTTGCCGCGAACGGCGACCGGCTCTGGATGCCCGAGGGGCTGGCCTGGCTGGAGACGGCGCTGGTCGCCTACGCGCGCGTCTCGGAGTACAACGCCCTGCGCCTCCTCGCGCCGCTCACGACCTGGCGGTGGTTCGAGCCGGGGCTGCGGGAGGAGGTGCGCGGCCTCCTGGCGCGCGTCGCCGCCGCCCTGCCGCGCGCCGAATACGCCTTCATCGGCGGGAAGCTGGCGGCCCTCCTGGGCCAGGGCTAGCGGTGTTGCGTCCGCACGCTGGACTTGCTATACTTTCCGCCCAACAGGCTTGTCCCGTGGTGTAGTGGCCGCACAGGGGTTTTTGATACCCTTAGTCCTGGTTCGAACCCAGGCGGGACAACCAATCCAGGAGGCGACGAGGTGACGGAGGCAGAAGAGAAGATCGCGCGGCTTTCCAAGGTGCGGAGGGTCGTCGTACACGGCGGGCTGGCGCACATGGACGACATCATGTCCTGCGCGATGGCGTATGCGTTCGGCGTCTCGCACAACGCGCCGATCGAGCGCCGCAACCCCACGCCCGTTGAGCTGGACAGCCCCACGACGCTCGTCCTCGACGTGGGCGGGCGCCACGACCCCGACCGCCTCGACTTCGACCACCACCAGCGCACGCGCGACGAGGAGCCCAAGTGCGCCTTCCGCCTCTTCGCCGAATGGCTGGGCGTGGAGGAGGAGATGCGGACGCTCTTCCCCTGGTTCGACACCTGGAACCTCATGGACGTGTGCGGTCCGTTCCAGACCGCGCGGATGCTGGGGACGACGCCGGATGCGCTGGCGGGCTTCGTCGAAAACCCGCTCGCCGACTGGGCGATCCGCCGCTTCGCCGACGACGTGACGCTCCGCCGGAAGCTCACGATCACCTTCTCGAACGAACTGGCGCTCACCCGTTCGTGCTGGCGGGCGCTGGCGCAGAAGGTCGTGCGCCGCGAAATCGCCGGGCTTCCCGTCGACGACATGACGGCGTGCCGCACGGAGGAGATCTCGCGCGCCTCCAACGCCTGGATCCGCCGGCACCGTCCCGCCTGCCTCCTCCTGCGCGACGGGCGCGGCGAGGGGTATTCGCTCATGCGCTGCCAGGACGATCCGCGCCTCGACTTCGCGCGGTGCGCCGGGAAGCCCTACACGTTCTTCGCGCACCCCGGCGGGTTCATCCTCAAGACGAAGTCCAGGGACGACGACCTGGAGACGGTCCTTGCCGACGCCCGCGTCCGCGAGGGGTGAGCCGAATGTGGTATACTTCCCGTCATCATGACAACGAAGCTCAGGGCGAACAGGGTGCGGCGCACGTATCTCGGCGGCGGACGCATTGACGCATTCACGGGATTCGCGCCGGACTGCTCGGACGGCGTGCCGCGTCCGGAGGACTGGCTCGCCTCCACGACGACGGCCTTCAACGGCACGCGCGAGATCGCGGGCGAGGGGCTGGGGCGCCTGGAGGACGGCCGCCTCGTGAAGGACGCCGTCGGCACGTTGCCGATCCTGGTGAAGCTGCTCGACTCGGACGAACGCCTCGTCGTGCAGGCCCACCCCACGGTCCCCTGCGCGCGGGCGAAGTTCAACTCCCCCGTCGGCAAGACCGAGTGCTGGTACTTCCTCGACGGCACCGCGCCCGACGCCTGCGTCTACCTCGGCTTCTAGCCGGGCGTCACGCGGGCGGCGTGGCGGACCGCCTTCGAGACGCAGCGCGGCATTCTGGATATGCTGCACCGGGTCCCCGTGCGGGCCGGCGACTTCGTGTTCGTCGACGGCGGCGTGCCGCACGCGATCGGGGGCGGGTGCTTCATGATTGAGCTTCAGGAGCCGAGCGACCTCATGGTCGTCGCCGAGCGCGTCACGCCGTCCGGCCGCACGATCCCCGACGCGAAGCTCCACGGCGGCGTGGGCTTCGAGACGATGTTCGACGTGTACGAATACACGGGATTCGCCTACGACGACCTGTGCGCGAAGTACGTGAGGCGGCGGGGCGGATGCGTCGGGGGGAACGGGCCGGTCGAACGGATCCTCGGGCCGGAGCTGACGGAGAAGTTCGCGATGTGGCGCGTGGCGGGCGGCGGACGGCTTCCCCTGGCGCGCCCGGCATGCGTGGCGGTCGTCACGGACGGCGCGGGGACGGTGAACGGCTTGGCCGTGGCGAAGGGCGACCGGCTTGTCGTCGCGGACGAGGCGGCGGTGGCCGTGTCGGGCACGGCCGAGGTCGTCGTGTGCGTGTAGCCTGTACCCGCCACCACGAAACGGAAAGGGAAGAGACGAAATGAAGAAGACGATGATGGCGGGCGTCCTGCTGGGCGCGGTACTGGGCATGGCGGGCTGCGCGACGCAGCCGGCGTGCATCCACCCGGACACCTCGGCGAAGGGGTGGCGCAACCTCCTCGGGGACGGTCCGCTGGAGCAGGTGGCGGACTTCAAGCCGGGCACGTGGCAGCGCGACGGCAAGGACGGCATCACGTCCACCGTGGACAGCGCGCTCTGGTTCAAGGGCACGTACGAGAACTTCGTGCTCGACTTCGAGTACAAGCTCGACCCCGAGGCGAACTCGGGCGTGATCATCTACTGCTCCGACCTCAAGAACTGGATCCCGAACTCGGTCGAGGTGCAGCTTCTCGACGACTACGGCGAGAAGTGGCGGAACGATCCGCCGCGCCTGAAGAACGGCGGCCTCTACGGCCACGTCGGCCCCGCGAAGAGCGCGGTGAAGCCGGCGGGCGAGTGGAACCGCATGACGGTGTGGGCCGAGGGCAGGCACGTGAAGGTGGCCGTGAACGGCCAGCCCTCCGTCGACGTCGACCTCGCGCAGTACACGAGCGCGAAGGTGAACCCGGACGGCACGCCGATCCAGCCCTGGCTCTCGAAGCCGATGGCCGAACTGCCCACGAAGGGCGCGATCGGCCTGCAGGGCAAGCACGGCGGCGCGTGCCCGTACTTCCGCAACGTGCGCATCCTCGAACGCGGAAAGTAAGGGCGGGACATGACGAGGAGCACGAGGGACCTGCTGCTGTGCGCGGCGCTCGCCGTGTGCGCGGCGGCGCGCGCGGCGGCGTTCACGCTGGGCCTCGACGCGGCGCGCCCGTATGAAGGGGGCTTCACGCGCGACGGCGACGAGATCGTGGTCGACAACGGCGACGACGCGGCGCGGCGCGCGGGCGCGGTGTGGTCCCTCGCGCTCAACCAGGCGGAGGCGCGTCCGTTCACCGTGCGGACCGAGGCGCGGTGCGAACGGGGGCCCGGCGGCGCGCGCACGCGGGCGTTCTCGCTCTACGTGGACCTGGTCTACGCGGACGGCGACCACCTCTGGGGGCAGACGGCGGACTTCGCGCCGGATCCGCAGCGGGGCTGGCGCGCGGGCACGGTGACGGTGATCCCCGCGAAGCCCGTCCGCAGCGCGAGCGTCTACTGCCTCTACCGGGGGCTGCCGGGGCGCGTGCGCTTCCGCGCCCCGACCGTGCGGGTCCGCGAACAGGCGGACCTCGCGCTCTTCGACGCGCAGCCGGTGGCGCTCGGCGACCTGCCCCGCCACGAGGCGGGCTTCCTCGTGCGCGACGTCCGGCGCGAGGACGACGGCTACGCGCCCATCGCCGTCGGCGGCGAGGCGAAGGGCGTGCGCCTCTCGGTCGTCGAGCCGCCGGCGGCGGGCGGCGCCGCCTACCGGGTGAAGGTCGAGGACGGGACGGGGCGCGACCGCGCCCTGACGCTCGTCTACGCCTGGCCGCTGCCGCCGGGCGACCTCGTCTTCGAGGAGGACCCGCGCACGGCGGTGCCGCTCGCGGACGACGCGCCCCAGCGGGGCGACGCGCAGGCGAT
>CAKULR010000165.1 GCA_934667295.1 uncultured Kiritimatiellota bacterium | reverse complement strand
AGCAGCAGGAACGTGATCGCGAGCGCGATCACGAAGCCGATCACCTGGCTGCGCGAGAGCGAACTCGCGAAGACGCCGATCGCCGTCGCGGCGCCGGCGAGCAGGAAGCTGCCGAGGTAGCCGCAGAAGATCGCGCCGAAGTCGGGGCTGCCGAGCCACGCGGCCGTGCAGACCACGGGGAACGTGAGCGCAAGGCCGATGCCGATGAAGGCCCAGGCCGCAAGGAACTTGCCCACCAGCGCCTCGCCGAGCGTGATCGGCAGCGTGAGCAGCAGCTCGATCGTGCCGTTGCGGCGCTCCTCCGCCCACGAGCCCATCGTGGCGGCCGGCACCAGCAGGAGGTACATCCAGGGGTGCCAGAAGAAGAACGGCGTGAGGTCGGCCTGGCGGCGCTCGTAGAACATCGCGACGCCGAACGTGAGGAAGCCGGCGAGCACGAGGAACGCGACGAGGAAGACGTAGGCGACGGGGGAGTCGAAGTAGGACTTGAACTCGCGCCCGAAGACGGTCCGAACCGAGCGGAGCGGGCAGTGCCCGGACTTGTTGCTGCAGCAGCTCATCTTACTTCTCCTCCTTCATCGTGAGGTTGCGGAACACGACGTCGAGCTTGCCGCTCGGATCCAGCGCACGCAGCTCCTCCGGCGTGCCGTCGGCCTTGATCTCGCCCTGGGCGATGATGATCGCGCGCGTGCAGACGGCGTCGACCTCTTCGAGGATGTGCGTGGAGATGATGATCGCCTTCTCCCTGGCCATCTCCTTGATCATCTCGCGCACGACGAACTTCTGGTTCGGGTCGAGGCCGTCCGTCGGCTCGTCCATGATGAGCACCTGCGGGTCGTGCAGGATCGCCTGCGCGAAGCACGTGCGCTGGCGGTAGCCCTTCGAGAGCGTGTCGATCGTCTGCTTCGCGACGTTCGCGAGGCGGGCCTTCTCGATCACCGCCGCCACGCGCTCCTTCACGGCCGCGCCGGAGAAGCCGCGCGCCTTCGCGATGAAGGTCAGGAAGTCCTCCACCGTCATCGCCCGGTAGCTCGGCGCCGCCTCGGGCAGGTAGCCGAGCGCGCTCTTCGCGCCGATCGGGTCCTTGAGGATGTCGTGCCCGCAGATGACTGCGGTTCCGGACGTCGGCGGGATGAACCCCGTGATCATTCGCATCGTCGTCGACTTGCCTGCGCCGTTCGGCCCCAGGAAGCCCAGCACCTCGCCCTTCGCGACGCTGAAGGAAATCCCCTTCACCGCCTCGAAGGAACCGAAGCTCTTCTTCAGGTTCTCGACCTTGAGCATGTCTTCTTTGCCTCTCTTTGTTTTACAAATCGCGTAATGGTGGGGATTATAGCATCCGCCTGTTAGTGGCGTGTTAGAACGCCTACCGCGCCAACACCTTCACCGTGCCGACGGGGTAGCGGCGCCCGACGCCGCCCTTCAGCGGCAGCGCGAGGCGCGGCGTGCCGTCCCGGTCGCCGAGCGACACGGCGAGCGTGTAGGTGCCGGGCGTCAGGGTGGGGACGCGCGTGTCGGTCGCGAAATTGCCGACCTTCTTCGTCTGCGTGAACACCCACACGCCGTCGTTCGCCTGCGGGATCTCCCCCGCCCAGCCGAACGTGCAACGGCTCTTCAGCGCAACGGGCCGCTCGCCGCCGTTGAGCGTCGGCTGCGCGTCCGCGAAGTCGAACCGCTCGTCCGACGAAACCCACGCGACGCGCCCCTTGTCGTCGAGGAGCGTCCAGGCGAGCGTCGCGCCCTTGTAGCGGCGCGCGACACCGACGTTGACCCAGGTGGACGCGATTTCGACCGGCTCGCCGACCTTCACCTCGTCCGGGAACGTCGCCTCGCGCAGTTCGAAGCGGTACCCGATGCGCCGCGCCGCGCGCGCATAGGCATCCTTCGAGCCGTCGAAGCAGACCTTCGGCCAACCGTGGATCGAAAGCCACGTCGCCTGGTACGCTTCCACGCTCTCGACGAGCTTTTCGTCGCTCCACGCGCCGCGCTCGTTCGAGAGGTCGTAGTGCTCGTGCTCCACGAAGGTCGGCGCGGCGGGCGCGAAGTACTGCGCCCAGTCCGCGTGGAACCACCACGGATGCTGCTTCAGGCGCGCGGGGACCATCGACGGCGTGAAGACGAGGATCGAGTCGTCGCGGAAGCCGAATCCGAGGTCGTGCGCGTACTTCATGAGCGGTACCTCCGCCGCGGGCTTCGGGTTCGACGAGCCCGCCTGGTCGTCGATGCAGAGGATCGTCGTGTTCGGCAGCAGGCGGCGGTGCATCTCGTAGTGCCGGAAGAACGCGGCCTCGGGGTCCTTCCCGGCGGCCTTCATCTCCTTCGCGTAGGCGCGCGTGTGCCCCTCGCCCCACATGCCGATCGTCCCCACGTCCACGAACGCGACGGACGGCTTGCCGTCGTAGCGCCGCGCGAACGCCTTGAGGAAGTTCTCCAGCTTGGCGAGGAAGATCGGGTCGCCGTAGTCCGGCTCCCAGATCTCAAGCTCCTTTCCGGGCGGATCCTTGCCGAAGATCTTGATCATGTCCATCTTGAAGAACCACCCCTTCGCGCCCGCCTTGCGCACCCACTCCGGCGTCGCGTAGGCCCAGCGCGACTCGCAGCAGGTGAGGCGGAAGCCGATCTGCTTGCCGGCGGCGATCCACGGCGCGGCGTAGCTGTCGAAGAGGTCCCAGCGGTAGACGCCCTCCTCGGGCTCCAGGAGGCACCACGGGAGGCGGAAGTAGGCGCAGCCCGTGCCGGGGAACCAGTCGAGCACGTCGCCGCGTTCCTGCAGCTGTCCGTACGCCCACTGCCGGTTCGAGTAGTGGTACATCACGAGCCCCATGTCCGGGTTGACCAGGATCTCGTCCGTGTTCGCGGGGCGGACCGTCGCGGCCTGTGTCCCCACCAGCGCGCAGAGCGCCGCCGCCAGCATCGTCTTCGTCTTCATGCGTTCTCCTCGGTTGTGCGTCATCAGAATCCGGCCCGCTTCTCCCGGCAGGGTTCGCAGACCGCCGTCGCGTCGTCCTGCGGCGCGAGCGGCCGCACGGGGCGCGTTTCCTCGATCTGGCGGCGCCAGGCGTTCTCGCGGATGTCCGTCATGCCCGCGCGGAAGCGTCCGTCGCGCGCGGGCGAAAGGCGCACGAGGTGCGTCGCGTGGCCGGGGACGCGCACCGTGTAGACGCCGCGCACCTCGCCCTCGTCCTTCTGCCGCCAGAGGTCGCGCACGCGCCAGCCGCCCTCCAGCCCGGCGGAGGCGAGGTCGAGCGAGACGTCCGGCGCGATGAAGTTCGCGTTCAGGCGGCCCACGGCCACCGAGCCGTCCGCGAGCGGTCGCGCCCAGATCTCGCCCATGCCGTCCACGGCGATCTTCGCCGCCCCGCGCCCGAGCGGATCCTGGTCGACCGCCAGCACCTCGTCGTTCGAGAGGAGGTTGAACGTGAACTCGTCGAGCCGCGTCATGTCGCAGCCGATCATGAGCGGTGCCCCCACGAGTCACCAGAGCGAGACGTGCGTGTACTGCTCGTTCGGCGTGAGGCGCGAGCCCTTGAAGCCGTTCCAGTGCATCTTCCCGACGCAGAGCATGTCCGGGTCGTTCCACGCCCCCGGCTTCGACCACGGCCAGAGCGCGGCCTGCTTCTGGATGCTGCCGTAGATGCTGCCCCAGTTGTCGAAGACGTCGCCCGTCGTGCGCCAGCAGCTGCCCCACACCGTCTCGCCCCAGGCGGAGACGTTGTCCATGCCGTACTGGCAGAGGGAGAAGAGGATGTCGCGGTTCTGCTCGCGCAGCGCCTTGCCCATCAGGAGGTAGGGGAAGCGCGCGCGGTCGAGCCCGCCGCCGAACGCGACGCGCCCGTAGCTGCACCAGTCGTACTTGAGGAAGTCGTATCCCCAGTCCGCATACGTCTTCGCGTCCTGGAACTCGTGCATCCAGCTGCCGACGCAGCCGCCGCAGGTCGTCGGACCCGGCGAGGAGTAGAGGCCGGCGCGCAGCCCCTTCGCGTGGATGTAGTCGGCGAGGCCCTTCATCGAGGGGAAGCGCGCGTTCGGGTTGACCGTGCCGTCCGCCGCGCGCACGACGCCCATGAGCGTCCGGTCCTTCTGCTCGGCGGGACGGTTCTGCCAGAAGTCGTCGACGACGATGTAGCTCCACCCGTGGTCCGCGAGCCCGCTCGCGACCATCGCGTCCGCCGCCGCCTTCACCTTCTCCCCGGTGACGC
>CAKULR010000164.1 GCA_934667295.1 uncultured Kiritimatiellota bacterium | reverse complement strand
CGTCGCCATGGATGATAAGGACGGCACGGCCACCGCGCAGCAGTTCGTTGACGGCGTGAGCCGACTGCTCTATGCCGCCGCTGATGTGGACGGCGATATGAGCGGCAACGAGCTGAATTTCATCACCGCCTACGCGGGCGGCCTGCGCACGTTTCTGATGACCCGCGCCGCGGGACGCCATTATGACGGCGCGCAGGAAGCCGTTCGGCGCGTCGATATCCCCGGCGAAAATCCGAATCCGACGGCCGAAACCAAACAGCCGGAAAAGAAGCCGGAGGAGAAGGAAGAAACGCTGGATGAGCTGATGGCGCAGCTCGACAGCCTCATCGGCCTTGAAACCGTTAAGCACGAGGTGCGCTCGCTCATCAACCTCATCAAGGTGCGCGCCATCGCCGTGCGCCACGTGGGCGCCTGGTGCCTCGCGGACGATTCGGGGCTGGAGGTGGACGCCCTCGGCGGCGCGCCGGGCGTCCGTTCCGCGCGCTACGCGGGCGAGCCGAGCAGCACGCCCGCCAACAACGCGCTCCTGCTGAAGAACCTCGAAGGCGTCCGGGACCGCGCCGCGCGCTTCGTCTGCGCGGTCGCGCTCGTGGACCCCGCCGGACGGGAGCACGTCGTGCGCGGGGAATGCCCCGGCCGGATCGCGACGGCGCCCTCCGGCGCGGGCGGCTTCGGCTACGACCCGCTCTTCGTCCCCGACGGGCACGCGGTGTCGTTCGCCGACCTCGGCGAGGCCGCGAAGAACGCGATCTCCCACCGCGCCCGCGCCCTCGCGGCGGCGAAGCGGCTCCTGGCGGGTTCCTAATCTTCTGCACCGTCGGGCTGGGCGGGGTCAGTGGCAGCGTCCGTCGTGGCGGCGCGGACAGGGGGCCTTGGCCGCAGCGGGCTGGCCGAGGCAGCGGTAGCAGATCTCGTTCTCCAGCGGCGCGCCCGAGAAATAGGCGTCGAGGTTCGCGCAGGTCGTCGTGGCGATGTTCGCGAGCGCTTCGCGCGTCAGGAACGCCTGGTGGGAGGTGACGAGGACGTTCGGCATCGAGACGAGCAGGGCGAGGACCTTGTCCTGGTTCACGCGCTGCGAGCGGTCTTCGTAGAACCAGTCGCTCTCCTCCTCGTACACGTCGAGCCCCGCGCCGCCGAGGCGACCGCTGCGGAGGGCGTCCAGGAGGGCGTCGCTTTCGACGAGGCCGCCGCGCGACGTGTTGACGAGGAACGCGCCGGGCTTCATCTTCCCGATCGTCTCGGCGTTGAAGAGGTGGTGCGTCTCCGGCGTGAGGGGGCAGTGGAGCGACACGACGTCCGCCTCCGCCAGCAGGTGGTCGAGCGTCACGTAGGCGAGGCCGCTCGCCGGGTTCGGAAAGGCGTCGTAGACGAGGACGCGCATGCCGAGCCCCTTGCAGATGTCGCAGAAGATGCGCCCGATCTTGCCCGTCCCGACGACGCCCGCCGTCTTGCCGTGCAGGTCCATGCCCGTCAGTCCCACGAGCGAGAAGTTGAAGTCGCGCGTGCGCGCCGCCGCCTTGTGCAGGTGGCGGTTGAGCGTCATCAGGAGCGCCATTGCGTGCTCCGCGACGGCGTAGGGCGAGTAGGCCGGCACGCGCACGACCGTGAGGCCCTTTTCGAACGCCGCCTTGAAGTCGACGTTGTTGTAGCCCGCGCACCGCAGGGCGAGCACCTTCACGCCGCGCGCGACGAGTCCTTCGATGGTCGCCGCGTCCACCGCGTCGTTCACGAACGCGCAGACGCCCGCGCATCCCTCCGCGAGCGGCACGGACGCCGCCGTCAGCCGCGTCTCGAAATAGCGGAACTCGTAGCGCCCCGCATTCGCCGCGTCAAACGACGCGCGGTCGTAGGGCTTTGCGTCAAACACTGCGATCTTCGTCATGGCACACCTCCCTTGATTTAGGATAGGCGCATTCTACCATATCCCGCCCTCCCGCGCAAAGCCCTAGGCCGAATCCCGGCCTTTTTGATATACTGCACCCGTTTTCAACTTTGTCGGGAAAACAGGAAAGGTGAAAATATGATTGCCCGCCAACAGCAGCTCGAACGGCTCGTTTCCGTGATGGGAAATGGTTCCGTCAAGGTTATCACGGGTATCCGCCGATGTGGCAAGAGCTACCTACTCAACACGATCTTTCGCCGCTACCTAAAGGAAAAAGGCGTACAGGACGACCATATCCTATCGGTCGCCTTGGACTTGGACGAGTTTGAGGCTCTTCAGAATCCACGGAATCTCAGTTCCTACATCAAGAAGCGCCTTGTGTCCGATGGCAAGACGAATTACGTCTTCATCGACGAGATCCAACTTTGCTACAAAGTCCTCAAGGAGGGGGTGCGGCTCGAAGAGGTCGCGCCGGAGGACCGGGATTCCGTTTGGTTGACGTTTTATGACGTCCTGAACTCGCTGAATGCCAGGCCAAATGTCGACATCTATGTAACGGGATCAAATTCAAAGATGCTGTCCAGCGACGTGGCAACGAATTTCCGTGGCAGGAAGACGGAAATCCAGTTGATGCCGCTTTCGTTTGCCGAGTTCCACGGCCATCGCAAGGGGGAGAAGGCCGATGACTGGCAGGAGTATCTGACATTCGGGGGATTGCCTCAAGTCGTTCTGTCCGCCACGGAACGCGAGAAGACCGCAACCTTGAGCGAACTCTTCAGCAAGCTGTACCTGAAGGATGTCGTCGAACGAAACAAGGTTGCCGTGTCCGCACACCTGGATAACGTCATGCGGTATCTCTTCTCGTCTGTCGGGTCCCTGACGAATCCGTCGCGGCTGGAGAAAGCCATGAGAAGCCAGGGGGTGGATGCGCCAAGCGTACCGACGATCCGCAAGTACTTCGGCTATCTGACGGATGCCGATCTGTTCCGCAAGGCGGAACGCTATGACATTCGCGGTAGGCGGTATCTGGACTATCCGTCAAAGTACTACGCGGAGGACATTGGCATTCGAAACGCACGGCTTGGGTTCCGTGAGCAGGAAGAGACGCACTTGATGGAGAACGTTGTCTACAACGAGTTGATCCGTCGCGGCTATGCGGTCGATGTGGGCGTCGTGGAGATTGAACACGTGAAGTCGGGCGTGCGCGAGTTGCGGCAGCACGAAATCGATTTCGTCGTCAACACGGGCTTCGAAAAGGTTTACGTTCAGTCCGCCTACGGGATGTCAAATCCAGCACAGGCGGCCCGTGAGACGCTGCCCCTCATGAAGACGGGCGACACCTTCCGCCGTATCGTCGTGACGGAGGGAAACGGTCGCCTGTGGACGGACGAAAGCGGCGTTTCGCACGTGGGCATCATTCCGTTTCTCCTCGACGCGAAGATCATGGACGCCGTCACGCATCGGTGAAGCGCCATCCGTTGCGAGAGGCGAGGCACATCGGCGCGGTTCGGTCACGCGCCGAATTTCGCCTCGACCAGCCGTTCGCCCTCGTAGCGGAGCTTGAGCGTGAAGAAGTCCGTCCGCTCGTCGAGGGCCCGGAGGAAGAGCCGGTCGCCCGCCCACATCCTCTTGCCGAGGAGTTCGGCCTTGGGGAGCCACACGAGGTCGCCCTCGTCGCATTCAATCAGGTCGCCCGAGAACGCCGTGCAGGTGAAGAGGTGCATGTACTCGACGCCCCATTCGTCCGAGACGAACGTGACGAGCCCGCGAAAGCGCGGGTTCTGCATCGTCAGCCCCGTCTCCTCCTTCACCTCGCGCAGCGCGCACTCCTCCGGGCTCTCGCCGTACTCGAACTTGCCGCCCACGCCGATCCACTTGCCGCCGTTCTCGTCGTGCTCCTTCTTCGTGCGGTGGAGGACGAGGTAGCATCCGTCCTTTTCGAGGTAACAGAGCGTCGTGAGGCGCGGCGCCCGTTTCGTCTGTCTGTCTTCCGTTGTCATCGTGGTTTGGCCCTTGGCGGAATTATAGCACATTCCCGCGCCCGCACGCCCGCATGGCATCCCGCACGCGGCTCGGCTGTCGTCCGCCGCGCGCGGGGGCGGGCCGCCGAGGACGTCGTCCCCTCCCACCGTCCCACCCGCACCCCCCCTGGCCCCGCACGTACCTTCCCATCCACGAGGCCCCGACATTGGCCCCAACACCCGATGGCCCCGACGCGGCCCGGCGCGCGATGTACCCGCGCCGCCCTCGGCGCGTGGCGTCCGAACGTCCCAACCACAGAACACACAGAACGGCGCAGGCGCCGACACCGAACACACAGAAAATTCAAACCCTGCAATTCA
>CAKULR010000163.1 GCA_934667295.1 uncultured Kiritimatiellota bacterium | reverse complement strand
CCATCTTGAAGCACCTGCCGCACGCCTTGCATTTCGCCTCGTCCACCGCGCACAGCCCCTCCTTCGTGAGCTTCGCCGCGATGCGGCAGGGCGCGTAGGCGACGATGAGCGCGCCCTCGTCGCCGTCCATCGCGTCCTTCAGCGTCGTCTCCAGCCCCGCGAGGTCGTCGGCGGAGACCTTCACGACCTTCCTGTAGCCGCAGGCCTTGGCGATGTCCATGATCTCCGTCACCGGCGCGGGATCGCCCGCGAGCGTCCTGCCCGTGCCGGGGTTGTCCTGGTGGCCCGTCATTGCGGTGATGCGGTTGTCGAGGACGACCGTCGTCACGGGCGTGCCGTTGTAGTGCGCGCTCAGGATGCCGGTCATGCCGCTGTGGAAGAACGTCGAATCGCCCAGCACCGCGCAGATGCGGCCCTTCATCCCGGCCTTGCGCATGCCGGCGGCGTTGCCGATGGAGGCGCCCATGCAGATCGTGGAGTCCATCGCGTTGAGGGGCGGGAAGGCGCCGAGCGTGTAGCAGCCGATGTCGCCCGTCACCGTCGCGCCGAGCTTCGCGAGCGTGTAGAAGACGCCGCGGTGTCCGCAGCCCGCGCAGAGGACGGGCGGGCGCGTCGGCAGCGAGGCGTCCGGCTTCACGGCCTTCGCCTTCGGCACGTCCTTCAGCAGCTCGTGGCGCAGGTCCTGCAGGCGGTCGGGGTTGAGTTCCAGCATGTTGAGCTCGGTCTTGTGCCCCTGCACCTTGACGCCGAGCGCCCGGACCTGCTCTTCGAGGAACGGGTCCAGCTCCTCGACGACGAGCACATGGCGCACCGTCTTCGCGAACTTCTTCACGAGGTCCGCCGGGAACGGGTTCGTCCAGCCGAGCTTCAGCACCGTGAACTCGGGGAAGATCTCCTTCACGTACTGGTAGGCGACGCCCGACGTGATGATGCCGATCTGCTTCTTGCCCGGCTCGATGCGGTTGAACTTGCTGTGCGCGGCCGCGCGCGCCATCTCCGCGCTGCGCTTCTGCGCCGCGAGGCGTTGGCCGCGCGCGAACGCCGGCACGGGGATCGTGTGCGTGATGTCCTTCCTGTAGGGGATCGCCGGATGCGGCGCGGGCTGGAAGTCGCCGAGGTTCACGAGCGAACTCGAATGGCTCGTGCGCGTCGTGAGGCGCAGCATGCAGGGCACGCGGAACTTCTCCGAGATCTCGAACGCGGCCTGCACCATGTCGTAGGCCTCCTGGGAGTCGGAGGGCTCCAGCATCGGCATGCGCGCGAACTTCGCGAGGTTGCGGTTGTCCTGCTCGTTCTGGGAGGAGTGCATGCCGGGGTCGTCCGCCGAGACGACCACCATGCCGCCCGTCGCGCCCACGTAGGTGAACGTCATGAGTGGGTCCATCGCGACGTTGAGGCCCACGTGCTTCATCGTCGTCAGCGCGCGCGCGCCGGCCATCGACGCGCCGATCGCCGTCTCCATCGCCACCTTCTCGTTCACGGCCCATTCGCACTTCACCGTGTCCTTGAACTTCGCGATGTTTTCGAGGATCTCCGTCGACGGCGTGCCCGGATAGGCGCTCGCGACCACGCACCCCGCCTGGGCGGCGCCGCACGCAACCGCCTCGTTCGCACTCAGCAACTTCTTGTTGGACATAGCTCTCCTTGGAAAATTTTGGTGATTATACCAGAAACCCTAAAACGCCACATGGGGGAAATCCGCTTCCCGCAGCCGGGCGAAGGGGATGCGCAGCGTGTCCTTCCGGGACAGGATGGGCGCCTCGACCGGCCACGCCACGCCGATCGCCGGATCGTCCCACGGCAGCCCCCGGTCGTCCTTCGGGTCGAAGAACTCGCTGCACTTGTAGTGGAACTCCGCCTCTTCTGAAAGGACGCAGAACCCGTGCGCGAAACCGGCGGGGATGTAGAACTGCCTTCCGTTCTCCGCGCTCAGCTCGCAGGCGTGCCACTGCCTGAACGTGGGCGAGCCCCAGCGGAGGTCCACCGCGACGTCCCACACGGTCCCCCGCACCACCGAGACGAGCTTCGCCTGCGGACGGTGCAGCTGGTAGTGGAGGCCCCGCACGACGTTCTTCACGGAGAAGGACCGGTTGTCCTGCACGAAGACGTCCCGGATGCCGTTCTCGAAGTACCGCTGCGCGTGGTACGCCTCGGCGAACCACCCCCGGGCGTCGCGGTAGACGTCCGGGGTGATCACCTTCAGGCCCGGGATCGGACACGACTCGAACTGCGCTCCCATGTCCGGCCCCCTCCCGCTCAGCGCCCGAGCACCTTGCGGTAGTGCGCGATCAGGGCGTTCGTGGAGGAATCGTGCTTCGTGCCGGCCTTCTTCGCGGTGAGGTCCCTGAGGACGTTCTTCGCGAGCACCTTGCCGAGCTGCACGCCCCACTGGTCGAACGAGAAGATGTTCCAGATCACGCCCTGCGTGAAGACCTTGTGCTCGTAGAGCGCGATGAGCGCGCCGAGCGTTTCGGGCGTGAGGTCGTTCGCGAGGAGCGTGTTCGTGGGGCGGTTGCCCGTGAACGTCTTGAACGGAATCAGCTTCTCGTCGTCGCCGTCCGCGCGGCACTGCTCGGCCGTCTTGCCGAACGCCAGCGCCTCGGTCTGGGCGAAGAGGTTCGCCATCAGCTTGTCGTGGTGGTCGCCCATCGGATTGTGCGTCTTGCAGAAGCCGATAAAGTCGCACGGGATGAGGTGCGTGCCCTGGTGGATGAGCTGGTAGAAGCTGTGCTGGCCGTTCGTGCCGGGCTCGCCCCACTCGATCGGACCCGTCGTGTACGTGACGGGCTTGCCGTCCTTCGTCACGCTCTTGCCGTTCGACTCCATGTCCATCTGCTGCAGGTACGCGGGCAGGCGGCTGAGGTACTGGTCGTACGGCAGCACGCAGTAGCTCTCGGCCCCGTAGCCGTTCGCGTAGAGGATGCCGAGGAGCGCGAGGACGACCGGCATGTTGCGCCCGAGGCTCGCCGTGCGGAAGTGCCTGTCCATCTTCCAGTAGCCTTTGAGGAGACGCTGGAAGTTGCGCGGACCGATCGAGATCATGAGCGAGAGGCCGATCGCGGAGGGCAGCGAGTAGCGGCCGCCCACCCAGTCCCAGAACGCGAACATGTTCTTGACGTCGATGCCGAACTTCTCCACCTCCTCGGCGTTCGTGGAGAGCGCGACGAAGTGCTTCGCGACGGCGGCCTTGCTGCCGAGCTTTTCGATGAGCCACGCGCGCGCGCTCTGGGCGTTCGTCATCGTCTCCTGCGTCGTGAACGTCTTGGAGGCGACGATGAAGAGCGTCTGGTCCGCCTTGACCTCGCGCAGGGTCTCGGCGAGGTGCGTGGAGTCGACGTTCGAGACGAAGTAGGTCTTGATGGACCGCTTCGAGAACGGCTTGAGCGCGAGCGTCGCCATGACGGGGCCGAGGTCGCTGCCGCCGATGCCGATGTTCACGACGTACTTGATGCGCTTGCCCGTGTAGCCCTTGTGCGCGCCCGTGCGCACGGCGTCGGAGAACGCGGCCATCTGCTTCAGCACCCTGCGGATCTGCGGCATCACGTCCTTGCCGTCCACCTTCACCTTCGCCGTCGGGTCGCAGTTGCGGAGGGCGGTGTGCAGCACGGCGCGGCCTTCGGTCTCGTTGATCTTCTTGCCGGTGAACATCTTCTCGATCTCGGCCTTGAGGTTCGAGGCCTCGGCGAGCTTCACGAGCGCCTTCATCACCTTCGCGTCGATGCGGTTCTTGGAGTAGTCGAGCCGCCAGCCCGCCGCCGAGAGCGTGTACTTCGCCGCGCGGTCGGGATCCGCCGCGAACAGCTGCTTGATCGTCGTGTCCTTCGTCGCCGCAATCGCGGTTTCGACCTTCTGCCATGCTTCCTGGTTCATCTATTGGCCTTTCCTGTGGAATGGAAGGGGTATTTTACCATAATTTCACGCACGCCGTTTAGGTTTCAGGTTCTAGGTTTCAGCCCCTAGGTTTCAGGTTTCAGCCTCTCGGGAGGGACGCAATTCATTGCGTCCGGACCCCCATTCGGTCGCAACAAGTTGCGACCCTCCCGCGCGTCCGGGCCCGCCACCCCACGTCGGCCCGGCACACAACCGCGCGAAGCGCAACTTAAAGCCGCGAAGCGGCGATTTAACCACTTAAAGGCCGAAGGCCGACTTAAAGCCGCGTAGCGGCGACTTAATCGACCGCCACGGACACGGCCCCCTTCCCGCGCACGACCGCCGTGCCGTACCCCACGC
>CAKULR010000162.1 GCA_934667295.1 uncultured Kiritimatiellota bacterium | reverse complement strand
TGCGGGCAAGCGCTGGACGCTCGCGAAGGGCGCGTCCGTCGTGGTGCCGGACGACCTCTCCGGCTGGACCGTCTCGCCCGAGCCGCCCGTCGGCTGGGCGTTCAAGGTCTCGGAGGACGGCACGCTCACCCTCTCCCTCGGCGGCGGCGGCACGCACATCTTCGTGCGGTGAGGAGCGATACAACGGTGAAAACGGGCTTGAAATTGTCTCTGGAACAATTTCAAGCCCGTTTTTCGGTTGATTTTGGGCGTCCGATTTGCTAATCTTTCTTCGTCAACTTTGAAAACACCATGTTTTTTGGACGAAAAGACTTAATTGATCGCCTCATGGCGCTTTGGCGGAAAGCCGTTCCCTCGTTGGTGGTCTGCCGAGGGCGTCGCCGGATCGGCAAATCGACCCTGATCCGGGAGTTCGCGCGCAGAAGCGGGGGGCTTTACCTGAAGTTCGAGGGACTGGCGCCGGACGACCGCATGACGAACGTCAAGCAGTTGGCGGCTTTCCGCGACCAGCTGCAGGCGCAGGTGGGGCACGCGGTTCCACGGCTGAAGAGTTGGGCCGAGGCGTTCCGGGTCCTGGATGCCGAACTGGCGGGGGAAGGGCCCAAGGTCGTTCTGCTGGACGAGGTGTCCTGGATGGGGGGCTGCGACACGACCTTCCCGGCGCAGCTGAAGATCGCCTGGGACAATCTCTTCCACGAGCGCGCCGACCTGGTCGTCTGCGTGTGCGGATCGGTTTCGACCTGGATCCACCGCAACATCCTTCGAAGCCGGGGGTTCGTGGGGCGCATCGCGCTTGACATCGTGGTGCCGGAACTGCCGCTTTCCGAATGCGTCAAGTTCTGGCGCGGGCGGGCGGCGCGCGTGGCTACGCGCGAAATCCTCGACGTGCTCTCCGTCACGGGGGGCATCCCGCGTTACCTTGAGGAGGTGGATCCCGCCCTGCCGGCGGACGAAAACATCCGCCGCATGTGCTTCCAGCCCGAGGGATACCTATTCCGCGAGTTCAACGAGTTGTTCAACGACGTGCTGTCGCGCACGGCGCCGACCAAGCGCCGCATCCTGGAGGCGTTGGTGGATGGGCCGCTCAACGGTACGGAGCTGGCCGAAAGGATGTCCGTTGACCGGAACGGGCATCTGACGGACATCCTGGAGGAACTGGTGACGGCGGGGTTCATCGTCGTCGCGAACGGCCTCAACCCGGCGACGGGGAAGCGCAGCCGCGTGGACCAGTACCGTCTGCGCGACAACTACACCCGGTTCTTCCTGCGCTATGTCATGCCCAGTCTGCCGGAAATCGAGGCGGGGACCTTTGCCTTTTCAAGCGTCACGCTGCTGCCGGGCTGGGAGGCGATCATGGGGCTGCAGTTCGAGAACCTGGTGCTGAACAACCTGCCGGCGCTGTTTACCCTGCTGAACCTCCAGGGGAAGCTGGTGGTGTCCGCCGCACCCTACCGGTGCGTGCGCACGGCGCGGGGTGGCGGCGTCCAGATCGACCTACTGATCCAGACGGAGGGCGTGGCCTACCTCGTCGAGGTCAAGCGGAAGGGCGAACTGGGCCTGGAGGTGGCGCACCAGATCGCGCAGAAGGTCGCGCGCCTGCCCGTGCGCCGGGGCGTTTCGGTTCACACCGCCCTGGTGTACGACGGGCATCTGACCAAAGACCTGCAGGCCAGCGACGCCGTTGATCGGTTTGTCTCGGCGCGGGAACTTCTGGGGCTTGGGTAGGGGACGCGCCGCATGCCCGAATCCGATTGATGGATTCCAGGCGATGTGGTAAGATTCCCCCGTTTTTCCGAAATGCTGGAAGAGAAGAAATGAACTGGAACAGACCGTCGAAGGGGAAGGTCCTGCTGGGCCTCGTTCTGGCGGGGGCGCTTGCGTACGCCGCGCCGCTTGTCGTGGACGACCGGCTGCCGGCGGGCAACGTGGTCGTGGAGGGGATCGCGGGCGACACGGTGCGCGTGCGGCCCGACCTGCGCGACACGGTGGGCGACTGGTTCTACTGGGCGTTCCGCGTGGCGGGCGCGGCGGGGCGCACGCTCACGTTCCGCTTCGGCGGCGCGTACAACGGCCGCGTGGTAGGCGTGCGCGGGCCGATGGTTTCGACGGACAGCGGAAAGACGTGGGCGTACGCCGTCCCGGGCTCGTTCACCCCGTCGGCGTTCACCTACACGTTCGCGCCGGACGCGGGGGAGGTGTGGTTCTCCGAATGCCATCCCTACCACCCCGCCGACTGGGAGGCGTTCCTCGCGCGGCATGCGGCGGCGCGCGGTGTCTCCTTCGAGACGGGCGTGCTCTGCACGACGCGCAAGGGGCGCCCCGTCGAGAAGGCCCGGTTCGGGTGCCTGTCGGGGACGCCGAAGTACACGCTCCTCCTGACCTCGCGCCACCATGCGAGCGAGACGGTTGCGACGTTCGCGCTGGAGGGCTTCCTGGAGGCCGTCCTTGCGGACGACGACCTCGGCGCGTGGCTGCGCGGGAACGTGGAGGTGCTGGCGGTGCCGTTCATGGACAAGGACGGCGTGGTGGACGGCGACCAGGGGAAGAACCGCGCGCCGCACGACCACAACCGCGACTACACGGCGTTCGTCCACCCCGAGACGAAGGCGACGGTCGCGTGGATCAAGGAGCGGACGGACGACCGGCTCGACGTGTGGCTCGATCTCCACTGCCCCTGGATCCGGGGGGAGTACAACGAGTTCGTCTATTCGCCGTTCAAGCGCGACGACAACGGGCGCAACGCAGCCGCCGAGCGGCGGTTCGACGCGCTCCTGGAGAAGGTGCAGACGGGGTCGCTCCGCTACCGGGCGTCCGACGACCTCCCCTACGGGAAGGCGTGGAATACGGGCGGCAACTACGCGAAGGGCTGGACGTCGATCTACTGGGCGCTGAACAACCTGCCGAACCTGCGCCTCGGCCATACGTTCGAGATCCCGTTCGCGACGGCGAACGGCTCCGTCGTCACGCCGGACGCCTGCCGGGCGTTCGGGCGCGACCTCGCGCAGGCGCTGCGGGCTTTTCTGGAGGAGAAGTGAGATGACGAAGAGACTGATTCCGTTGTGGTGCGCGTGCGCGCTGGCGGGGACGCTGTGGGCGGGGGCGGCGGAGCCGCTGTGCGTGTCGGGCGTCTACCCGCACCTCGCGATGGTGAACGACGAGGGGGAGTGTGGAACGGGGGCGGTGGTGCCCTGGGCGGGAAGCCTGTGGGTGGTCACGTACGGGCCGCACTGTCCGGTGGGGTCGAGCGACCGGCTCTACCAGATCAAGCCCGACCTGACGCGCGTGATCCGTCCGGAGTCGGTGGGCGGTACGCCCGCCGAGCGCCTGATCCACCGCGAGACCGGGAAGCTCCTCATCGGGCAGTACCTCGTCTCGTCGAACGCCCAGGTCGAGACCGTGTGGATCAGCCGGATGCCGGGGCGCCTCACGGGCGCCGCGCGCCACCTGGAGGATCCCGCGCGCAAGGTCTACGTGACGGACATGGAGGAGGCCCTCTACGAGCTGGACATGACGGACCCCTCGAAGACCTACACGCGCATCCGCGACGGGCACAACCGCGCGGCGTTCGAGGCGTACTTCAGGAAGTGGAACCGCACGCCGCCGCCCGGCTGGAACGAGGCCGAGGAATCGACGCTCTTCGGCTACCACGGCAAGGGCACGTGCAGCGGGTTCGGCAAGGTCTTCTACGCGAACAACGGCATGGCCTCCCAGGCGGCGATGAAGGACCCGCGCACGCCCTCGGGCTGCCTCGCGTTCTGGAAGCCGGGCATGACGAACTGGGAGCTGATCCGCACGAACCAGTTCACCGAGATCACGACCCGCGACGGCATCTACGGAAACGAGCATCCGGACACGAACGCGATCTGGGCGCTCGGCTGGGACCACCGCAGCGTGATCCTCACGACGACGGCGGACGGCACGACGTGGCACGACTACCGTCTGCCGAAGGGCTCGCACAGCTACGACGGCGCGCACGGCTGGAACACGGAATGGCCGCGCATCCGCGAGATCGGCGCGGGCGACGACTTCCTCGCGACGATGCACGGCACGTTCTGGAAGTTCCCCGCCACCTTCGCGCCGGGCCGCGCGGCGGGCGTGCGCCCGCGCTCGACCTACCTGAAGGTGATCGGCGACTTCTGCCGCTGGGGCGACCGCGTCGTCTTCGGCTGCGACGACCACGCGAAGAGCGAGTTCCTCAACGTGCGGGCCCTGAAGGGGAAGCGCCCGAAGGCGCGGCAGAGCGAGAGCAACCTCTGGTT
>CAKULR010000161.1 GCA_934667295.1 uncultured Kiritimatiellota bacterium | reverse complement strand
CGCCGTCCAGGCCGCCGAGCTTGCGCTCCGGGCCGGTCCGCCGTCCGCCCGCGCGACGGCCTCTGCGACCTCCCCGATGGACATCTTCAAGTAAGGCGTTTCCGTTCCCATGTTCCCCCTCCTGAAGTATTCCGCAGACGAGGTCAACGCCTACTACGCGAAGGTGACGCCCGCGATGGTGCAGGCGTCGCTCGCGAAGGACCGGCACGACTGGTTCGACCTCCTGAACCTCCTCTCCCCCGCCGCGTATCCGTTCATGGACGCGATGCGGAAGAAGGCGCGCCTTGCCCGCATCAAGTACTACGGCAAGACGGTGAGCGTCTACGCGCCGCTCTACATCGGCAACACGTGCATCAACTCCTGCCGCTACTGCGACTTCCGCATCCAGCACAAGGGCACCGTGCGCCGCAACCTGACGCTCGACGAGATCCGCCGGGAGGCCGAGGCGATCCGCGCGACGGGCATCGACAACCTGCTCGTCGTCGCGGGCGAGGACCCGCGCGTCAACACGGTGGAGCACTTCTGCGAGGTGGGGCGGCTTCTCAAGAAGATGTTCTCGAACCTCTCTCTCGAAGTCGCGCCGCAGAGCGAGGAGGGCTACCGGGCGATGTTCGGGGCGGGCTACGAAGCGCTCACCTGCTTCCAGGAGACGTACGATCCCGAGCGGTACCGCTATTTCCATCCCGCCGGACCGAAGTCCAGCTACGAATGGCGGCTCTGGACGCAGCTGCGCGCCGGACGGGCGGGTTTCCGTACGCTCGGCTGCGCGTTCCTGCTCGGCCTCTCGCCGTGGCGCCCCGAGGCGGCTTCGCTCGGCGCGCACGCCTTCTACCTGATGAAGGAGTGCTACGAGTCTAAGGTGCAGTTCGCCTTCCCGCGCTTCTGCCGCGTGGAAGGGGGCTTCGTGCCGCCGTGCGAGGTGTCGGAGCAGGACGTCGATCTCATGATGCTCGCCTTCCGCATCGTCTTCCCGCAGTGCTGCATGACGGTCTCGACGCGCGAGGCGCCGGCGTTCCGCGACTACATCGTGCAGGTGGCGGCGGACAACATGAGCGCCGGCTCGCGCGTGACGCCCGGCGGCTACGCCGTCCTCGAGCAGGAGCACAAGGCGGACGTCGCGCAGTTCACGCTCACCGACCAGCGCCGTCCGCAGGAGGTCTACGACGCCATCCGGGCGAACGGACAGGAAGTCGTCTTCAAGAACTGGGACAACCGCATCTAGGCGGGAAGATGGACGCCGCCCTCGAACAGATCCTCGCGCGCGCGCAGGAGCGTCCGCGCAACCTCTCCGTGGACGACCTGACGCGCCTTGTCTCGCTCGAAGACCCCGCCGAGCGGCGCGCCGTCTACGCGGCCGCCTACGCGCAGAAGTGCCGCGTCGCGGGAAAGCTTGTCTCGATGCGCGGCATCGTCGAACTCGGCAACGTCTGCGCGAAGGACTGCCTCTACTGTGGCATCCGCCGTTCGAACGCGGCCCTTGACCGTTACCGCCTTTCCCGTGCGGACATCCTGCGCATGGCCGAGGTCGACGCACAGGCGGGTTACGCCTCCATCGTTCTCCAGGGCGGCGAGATCGAGAGCGAGGCGAACACGGCCTTCATCGAGGACTGTCTGCGCGGCATGGCCCACCTCAACCTCGGTGTGACGCTTTCGCTCGGCGAGCAGACGGAAGAGGTCTACCGCCGCTGGCGCGCGGCGGGCGCGGCGCGCTATCTGCTGCGCATTGAGACGTCGTCGCCGGAACTCTACGCGCGCCTTCATCCGGCGGACCACAGCTGGGCGCGTCGCGTCCAGTGCCTCGCGGCCCTGCGCCGCTGCGGCTACCAGGTCGGGACGGGCGTCATGTGCGCGCTCCCCGGCCAGACGATGGAGGACCTTGCGCGCGACATCGTCTTCTTCGGCGAGAAGGACGTGGACATGATCGGCATGGGTCCGTACATCCCCCATCCCGCGACGCCTCTCGCCGCCGTTCCCCAGCCGTGGGACGACGCGGGCCGTCTGCGCCTCGGCCTCAACATGATCGCCGCGACGCGCCTCTACCTGCACGATGTCAACATCGCCGCCACGACCGCCCTCCAGGCGCTCGCCCCCGACGGCCGCGAGCAGGGCATCCTCGCCGGCGCGAACGTCATGATGCCGAACGTGACGGACACCGCCTACCGCCGCCGCTACCAGCTCTACGCGGGCAAGCCCTGTCTCGACGAGAACGCGCAGCAGTGCCGGGGCTGCCTCGAACGCCGCCTCGCGGCGATCGGCGAGCGCGTCAACTACGGCGCGCGCGGCGACAGCGCGCACTTCGCGGCGCGCACGCGGGCGTGAACCTGTCGCAGTTTTTCATTCATCCACCATTCAGACAAGGCCACAAGGAGAAGACAGATGACGCAGTTGGAAGCCGCCCGGAAGGGCATTGTGACCGAGGCGATGAAGATCGTCGCGGCGGACGAGGGACTGGACGCGGAGACCGTGCGTGCCGCCGTCGCGACGGGCGAGGCGGTGATTCCGCTCAACATCCACCACGCGAACTGCCACCCCGTCGGCGTAGGGCGGATGTTCACGACGAAGATCAACGCGAACCTCGGCCGCAGCGTGACGCACTCGGGGAAGGGCGACGAACTCGAAAAGCTCAAGATCGCGCTCGACGCGGGCGCGGACTTCGTGATGGATCTCTCCGTCGGTTCGGATGACCTCAAGGCGATTCGCCAGGGCATGCTCGACGCGAGTCCGAAGCCGCTCGGCACGGTGCCCGTCTACGAGACGATCTCGCGTCTCGAAGGCGACATCCCGCAGATGGATCCGTCGTTCCTCCTCGATGTCATCCGCGCGCAGGCCGAGCAGGGCGTCGACTTCATGACGCTTCACGCAGGACTTCTCCTCAAGCACATCCCGCCCGCGATGAAGCGCGTCATGGGCATCGTCTCGCGCGGCGGCGCGATCATGGCCGAGTGGATGATGGAGCACCAGGTCGAAAACCCGCTCTACACGCACTGGGACGAGGTGCTGGACATCCTCGCCGCGCACGACGTCACCGTCTCGCTCGGCGACGGCATGCGCCCCGGTTGCCTTGCGGACGCCTCCGACGCCGCGCAGTTCGGCGAGCTGGACGTCCTCGGCGAGCTTGTCGACCGCTGCCGCGCGCGCGGCGTGCAGGTGATGGTGGAGGGCCCCGGCCACATTCCGTTCAGCCAGATCCAGATGAACATGGAGCGCGAGCAGGAGGTCTGCAAAAAGGCACCGTTCTACGTGCTCGGCCCCGTGACGACCGACATCGCGCCCGGCTACGACCACATCGTGAGCACCATCGGCGCGACGGCGGCGGCGACCTACGGCGCCTCGCTCCTCTGCTACGTGACGCCGGCCGAACACCTCGGCCTCCCGGACGGCGAGGAGGTCCACCAGGGCTGCATCGCCTACAAGATTGCCGCGCACGCGGGCGACGTGGCGCGCGGTCTCCCCGGTGCACGCGACCGCGACGACGCGATGGCCCGCGCCCGGGCGGATTTCGACTGGGACCGCCAGTTCGCGCTCTGCCTCGACCCGGCACGCGCGAAGGCGCGCTGGCTCAAGACGCGCGCGTTCACGGACGAGGCGCACGGCGACGACCACTGCTCGATGTGCGGCAAGCAGTTCTGCGCCGTCCGTACGTCGCGCCGCATCAAGAAGCTTGCGGAGGGCCTGTCGTGACCGATTTCGGACTCTACCTCGTGATGACGAACCCGAAGGTCGGGTACGTCGCCTGCGCGGAGGCGGCCGTGAAGGCCGGGGTGAAGATCGTCCAGCTGCGCATGAAGCACTGCCCGCGTGCGGAGATCGTCGAGATGGGCCATGCCGTGCGCGCCGTGACGCGGGGAACGGGGACGCTCTTCATCGTGAACGACGATCCGTCCATCGCCGCTGAGGTGGCGGCGGACGGCGTCCACGTCGGACAGGACGACATGCCCGTCGCGGAGGTGCGCGCGCGGTTCCCGTCCCTCGGCATCGTGGGGCTTTCCACGCATAACCCCGACCAGGCGCGCGCGGCGATTGCCCAGAAGCCGGACTACATCGGCGTCGGACCTGTCTGGGCGACGCCGACGAAGGACATCCCCGACCCGACGCTCGGTGTCGCGACGGCCGTCCAGATGGTCCGTTCCGTCCCGGTCCCCGCCGTCTGCATCGGCGGCGTCGACGCGGAACGTCTGCCGGAACTCCTGCGCGCAGGTGCGCGAAACTACTCCGTCGTGCGCGCCGTCTGTGCCGCAGACGATCCGTACGCCTCCATCGTCCAACTCCAGCAGATCGAACAGGCGACGC
>CAKULR010000160.1 GCA_934667295.1 uncultured Kiritimatiellota bacterium | reverse complement strand
CTTCGAGATCGGGCGCGTCTTCGGTCGGAACAAGGAAGGGCGGCCGTTCGAGGCCGACCGCCTCGCGCTCGGCTTCACGGGGCCCGTCGGACGCGACGCGCTCGATACGCGCCGCGCCGTGACCGTGGAGGAGGCGCTGCTCTGGATGAAGGGCGCCGTGGCGCGCCTCGCGGAGACGCTGCACGTCGCGCGGCTGGAGTTCCGTCCGGCGGAGCATCCGGCCTGCGCGGCGGCGCTGGAGGTGCGCGCCTACGGGCGTCCGTTCGGCGTGCTGGGCGTGCTTTCGGCGAAGCTGCGCCACCCGTTCCGCCTCACCACGCAGATGGCCCTCGCCGAACTCGACCTGGAGCCGCTGACGCGCCGCTTCGGCGCGGTGGGCAAGGTGGCGCCGGTGCCGGCGTTCCCGATGGTCAAGCGCGACATCGCGTTCGTGGCCGGCAGCGGCGTGACGCACGAGGCGGTGGAGAAGTGCATCCGCAAGGCGGCGCCGCCGGAATTGACCGCCGTGACGCTTTTTGATATCTTTACGTCCAAGGACATCGGCAAGGGGCGGCGCTCCTTCGCGTATTCGCTGGCGTTCAGGTCCGACGACCGCACGCTGACGGACGACGAGGTGAACCGCGCGTTCGCGAAGATCGTGGAGGCGCTCAAGGCGTCGCTCGGCGTCGAGGTCCGGGACAACTGATTTCACATCGTGGGCCCTGGTTTGCACGCGGACTTGGCAGCGTATTTCTCTGACCTTCGTTTTTGGACGGGAGTCTAAAGCGCGCGGCACGTGTGCTGTGCGTGGGGACGCCCACTTGGAACATGAGGTTCCAGGGATTCTGTGCTACGGCAAACCGGGGTTCTTTATTGAGTACGGGGCGGCGGATGGTTGGCTTGAGGGACTGATGGGGGCGAAAGGACGAGAAGCATGATGAAGAAGTCGATGATGCTGGTGCTGGTGGCGTTGACGGCCGTCGTGGCGGTGGCGTCGGGGTTCGAGCCGGTGCCCGAGGCCGCGCGCACCGCCCTGCGGGGGACGCGCGGCAAGCCGTTCACCGCCGGGCTGCTGTTCTGCGACGGGGCTTGCGTGAAGCCGCCGTACCGCGTGGCGCGCTACGGCACGGCGATCTTCGTGAATGACCGCCAGGTGACGGGGCAGATTGTCCCGTGGCGTGCGTTCCTCGCGACGCAGGACGGCTACGTGGCGCCCGTGGCGGTGAAGCCGGCGGCGGTGGAGGCGAAGAAGCCCAAGGCGGATGCGGACGACCTCTTCGACGACGCGCCCGCGAAGCCCGCCCCCGACGCAAAGCCTGCCGCCGCGCCCGCCGCCGAGGAGGCCCCGGTGGCGTTCCGGGCGAACGCGAAGAGCGCGGCGCTCGTGAAGAAGGTCAACGCGGCGCGGCTGGAGGTCCAGCGCAAGCTGAAAGGCGGCTACATCTGCTTCTACGGCGCGCGCTATCCCCGCGTCATCGTCGAGCCGCGCGTCGCGAAGGACCTGCTGGCCGTGTTGCCGGAGGCGATCAGCGACGCGCCCGACGGGGCGTCCCTCGCGGCGGCGATGCGCGCGAAGGGCTTTTCGTTCATGGGGCTTGAACTGTGCGAGGACCTGGTACGGCACCGGGCCGACTATCCGAAGATCCTCGAACGCCGCCGTGCGCTGGAGGAGGAGGAGACGCTGCGGCGCATGATGGAGCGCGCGCAGGAGGGCGCGCGATGAGCGGAAACCCGGGGCGCCTGGAGGCGGCGGTCGCCGCGCTGGAGAGTCCGGCGCAGGCCGGGCAGTTCCTGCGGGAACTGCTCACGCCGGGCGAACTCCACGACCTCGCGCTCCGCTGGGAACTCGTGGAACTGCTCGCGGCGGGCGTGCCGCAGCGCCAGATCGCGGCGAAGCTCGGGGTGTCGCTCTGCAAGATCACGCGCGGGGCGAAGATCCTGAAGAAGCGCCGGGGCGTGGTGGCCGCGCTCGTGGCACCGGAACCCGCGCCCGTACCCGCCGGGAAGACGGAACCCGCGCCCGTGAAGAAGGTGGAGGGGAAGCATGGAACTCGCGTCGCCCGCAAACCCTAAGATCAAGTACGTCGTCAAGCTGCGCAGCTGCGCGGTGCGCGAGGAGACGGGGGAGATGATCGTGGAGGGATTCCGCGAGTGCCGCCGCGCGCTCGACAACGGGTACCGTCCCCATGCGATCTTCTTCTGCCCGGACCTCTGGCTGAAGAACGAGAACGAGGCGGCGCTTGTGGCGGACTGCGCGGCGCGCGGCGCGGAGAAATTCTCCTGCTCGAAGGCGGCGTTCCTGAAGATGGCCTACAAGGACCGTCCGGACGGCCTCCTGATGGTGGGGCCGCACGTGACGAAGCGCCTCGACGACCTGAAGCTGCCGTCGAACGCGCTCGTGATCGTGACGGAGTCCATCGAGAAGCCCGGCAACCTCGGGACGATCCTCCGCAGCGCGGACGCCGCCGGGGCGAGCGCCGTCATCGTCTGCGACCGCACGACGGACGTCCACAACCCGAACGTCGTGCGCGCCTCCACCGGCACCATGTTCTCGGTCCCCATCGTGGAGGCGACGAGCGCGGATGCCCTGGCGTGGCTGAAGGCGCGCGGCTTCAAGATCCTCGCCGCCACGCCGCACGCGGAAAAGCTCCACTTCGAGGTGGACCTCACGGGCAACGTCGCGCTTGCCGTCGGCGCCGAGCAGTACGGCCTCACGGCGCAGTGGATGGACCATGCGGACCTCCGCGTGCGCATCCCGATGTTGGGTCTTGCGGATTCGCTCAACGTGAGCGCCGCGACGACGATCCTCGTCTACGAGGCCGTGCGCCAGCGCATCGCGGCGGGCTTCGACCGGGTGCCCGCCTTCGAGCCCTGGCACGGCGAAGGTCGGCACGACCACTAGGATTGCGTGGAGAGCAGGCGGACGGCGAGGGCTTCCAGCCGGCGGCGCGTCCGGCCCGCGAACCAGGGGATTGAAAGCGGCGCGGAGAGGATGACCGAGGCCGTTTCGTCGCGGAGGACGTCCCAGGTCTGCCGCAGATCGTCCTGCCGCCCCACGGCGGTCTCGCGCCGGTAGACCTCGGCGTAGATGTCGTCGACCGCGCCCGCGAGGCGCTTGCGGAGCAGATGCCGGCAGAGGCGGTTGAACTGGAAGGCCGCGTAGAGGACGAGGCCGCCCGCCAGCACGCCCGCCGTGCCGGAGACCCAGTTGCCCGCCGACGTGAGGCGGAGGCAGGCGAAGCCCGTCGCGAACCCGGCGGCACCGGCCACGAGGAGGCCCGTACCGAGCGTCTGGAGAGCGGCCTGCCGCAGACGCCGCGCGGCCTCGCCGACGACGGCCATGCGGATCGCGAGGCCGGAGAAGTCGGCGTAGGCGGCCGCCCGGATGGCGTCTGCCCGACGGGAGGGGCCGTTCGAGAGGATCGCCTGGAACTCGGCCCGGTGGCGGTCGAAGTCCGAGAAGTCCATGCCCGGATGCGCGGGTGTGCGTGCGGGGCCCGTGTACATCGTGTAGATCTTCGGGAGGTCCTTCGTGTGGAGCACGCGCGCGAGGTTCCAGCAGACCGTGCCGTAGGTGCGGGCGAAGTCGTAGAGGCTCGCGAACATGTCGCACTTGTTGAGGAGCACGCGCACCTTGAATTCGAGTCCGCGCAGCGAGCGCGCGAAGACGTCCATCGTCTCGCCCGTCGTCCCCGGCTTGTCGGGGTCGAAGAGGAAGAAGACGGTGTCGGCGCGCTCCGCGAACTGCCGGACGGCGCCGTGGAAGTCGTAGTCGCGCGCGACGGTGCCCTGGGCGGAGTCGATCATGCCGGGGCTGTCGATGAAGACGAGCTGCCTCAGGGGCGCGAGCGGACGCACCTTGACCTTGAGGTGCTGGAGGAACATCGGCCCCAGCGTCTGGAGCGTCTGGAACTCCTCGGGGAGGCGCATGAGCGCGGCGGGGCCGCACACGTCCTCCTCCCGTTCGCCGTAGAGGATCACGGTGAAGCCGTCGTCCGTGGGCGCGACGCCCGTATCCTGCACGTCGCCGCCCAGCACCCAGTTGACGAGCGAGGACTTCCCCGACGAGTGGTTGCCCAGGAAGAGCACGCACGGGGCGCCGCCCACCGTGACGGTGGGGCGGGAGAACGTGTAGTAGAAGCGCTGCGCCAGCGGCGCGTACCGCCGGTAGGCGTCCTGAATGGTTTCCTCGAATTTCATCACCGCCATTCTATCCCATTCCGCAGGGGCCTGTCAATCCGGTTTTGGGTGCCGACGCATGGTGCATGAGGAGGGACGTGCGCACGGGAGGGCCGCGCTTGTCGCGGCCGAACGGGGCCGGGGCC
>CAKULR010000159.1 GCA_934667295.1 uncultured Kiritimatiellota bacterium | reverse complement strand
AGGTGCAGGCGTTCGCCGACAAGGAGGGGGTCGGCTACGGGGCGATGAAGGCGCGTCTCTTCGCGTGGTACGACTCGTACCGCTTCTCGCCGGAGAGCGACGTGAAGGTCGTGAACCCGTTCTCGTTCGGCAGCGCGCTCAACGACCGGATGCTCTCGAACTACTGGGAGAAGAGCGGGAACTCCGGCGCGATCCTGAAGCGCATCCGCGCGGCGCGGGAGATCCCGTCCGACCTGAACGGCGCGGAGGTCTCGCGCTCGGCGCTCGACACGCCGAACCCGGAGTCGGAGCCGCTGTCCGTTCTCATGTACCACTCCGGCTACCTCACGATCGACACGGTGAAGCCGAGCGGACGCATCGTGCTGCGCATCCCGAACGAGGAGATCGCCTCGTCGATGCACGAGGGCTACATGGCGTACTGCCTCCGCGACAAGGCGGAAGACTTCGCGGGCGTGGCGGCCGACACGGCCTACGAGATCGCCGAGAAGGGCATCTCCTACGTGGGCGCGGCCCTGCGCGCGGCGTTCGCGATGATCCCCTACGAGTGGATCTGCAGGGACGAGGCGGAGGCGAAGCGCTATTTCCTTTTGTTCTGCAAGTTCATGAAGGCGGACATCTCGGGCGAGCGGCAGAGCGCGCGCGGGCGCGCGGACGCGGTGCTGAAGACGCCGCAGGCGGTCTACGTCTTCGAGTTCAAGCACGGGAAGTCGGCGGCGGAGGCCGTCCGCCAGGCACGGACGAAGGACTACGGCGGGCCGGACGCCGCTGGGGGGCGCCCCGTCTACCTCGTGGGCGTCAACTACAACCCCGAGACGCGCACGGTCGACGAGCCGCTGGTCGAGCCGCTGTAGGACGGCACGGTTTCCGTACCGGGTCTGCCGGACCGGGCATGAACTTCCCCCTCCTAGGCCCGCATGTGCTATACTAGGCGCATCACTCAAAAGAAAGGAACGTGGCGAGATGGCAGGAATGACGTGGAGGCTGTGGGGCGGCGCGCTCATGCTGGCGGCGATGCCAGCATTGGCGGGGCAGTGGGCGAAGCCGGCGCCGATTCCGCGCGAGAAGGGGCTCTTCCGCTGCCAGATCCACCGTGGCGGCGGCGCGAGGTCGCGTCCCGACAATTCCCTCGAAACCTTCCTCTGGTGCTGGGGGCACGGGATGGCGCCGGAGGCCGACGCCCGCCTCACGAAGGACGGCGTGGCGATCGCGATGCACGACGGGAACTTCCGGCGCATCGGGCGCGGCATCACGCCGGCGTTCGCGGCGAAGGACGTGCGCGAACTCACCTGGGACGAGATCAAGGACATCGACACGGGCTCCTACCTCGGTCCCGAATACGCCTCCACGCGCGTCGCGACGATGGAGAGCGTCTTCGCCGCGATGAAGGGCCGCCCCGAGCGTCTGCTCTACGTGGACGAGAAGGGGGCGCCGCCGGAACTGATCGCGAAGCTCGCGGACAAGTTCGGTGTCATCGAGCAGGTCTACTACTGCTCCTCCAACTGGCGGCTCATCCCGCGCTGGCGCACCATCGCGCCGAAGGGGCGCTCGATGGTGTGGCTGGGGGCCTGGCCGAAGGACAACTCGCCCGAAGAGACCGCCCGTGCCGAGGCGTATGTCCAGAAGCAGTTCGACGAAATGGCCGCGACCGGGTTCGACGGCATCGACCAGGTGCAGATCCACCTGCGCACGGATCTTTCGAAACCGGACATCTTCTGTCCCTCCACGCCGTTCGTCACGCGCGCCATCGCCCTCCTGCACAAATACGGCGTCACCGTGAACGGCGTCACCTGGACCGAGGGCGCGAACAAGGCCGTCTACCGCGCCATGTGGAAGCTCGGCTTCGACCACTATACCACCGACTACCCCGAAACGCTCTTCGAGGTCGCGGACGAGATCCGCCAGTGGGAAATCAAGTAGACAGGGAGAATGCACATGACGACGAAGTGGATGAAGCAGGTGGGCGCGCTCGCGCTCGTGGCGGCGGTGCCCGCGCTGGCGGGCGCGGCGGCGCCGGGGATCGTCTCGTTCAAGGACGCGGACAAGATCAAGAGCTGGGACGCCTGGGGCGACCATCTCCAGAAGAAGGCGCCCAAGACGCTCTTCGAGAAGGAGAAGCCCTGCGTCACGTGGAAGAAGCTCTGCGCCCTGGAGAGCGGCCTGGAGCCCGCCGGGCAGCTGGAGACGCGCCTCGCCTCGGACATCAAGGGCTCCAAGTGGTCGATCGGCTGCGAGACGATGGACCGCGACTACGCCGACTGGAACGCCTACAAGGACTACCTGCCGCTCCTCGGCGCGAAGCGCGGCCGCCTCTTCAGCGGCTGGGCGAAGACGGAGCAGGAGAAGGGCGTCTACGACTTCACCTGGCTCGACCCGCAGGTGCGCGAGATGGCGGCGATGGGCGTGAAGCCCTGGATCTGCCTCTCCTACGGAAACCCCGTGTGGGGCAGCGACTTCCGCCTCGGCATGCGCGTGAAGCAGGTCACGGAGAACCCCGAGGCGTTCGCGGCGTGGCTGCGCTACTGTACCGCGTGCGTGGAGCGCTACAAGGACGTGGTGGACGAATGGGAGATCTGGAACGAGCCCTTCAACCAGGCCCCCGAGTACGCCGAGCTCTTCTTCCGCACCGCCAAGGCCATCCGCGCCGTGCAGCCGAACGCGAAGTGCTACGTGACGGCGATCAGCTGGACGTGGAAGAAAGGGCAGACGCCCGTCCAGAGCGACTACGGCGTGCTGCTGGAACGCCTGAAGAAGGAGAACGCCCTCGACCTCGCGAGTCTCTTCATCTACCACCCCTACACGCCGAACCCCGACACGTCGTACGCGAAGTTCGCGGAGCCGCTGCGCGCGTTCGTGAAGGGCTATTCGCCGACCTTCGACATCTTCCAGGGCGAGGTGGGCTGCCCGTCGCAGCTTGAATACGCCCACGCGCTCGCGAACGTCGAGTGGACGGAGTATTCCCAGGCGAAGTGGAACCTGCGCCGCACGATCGGCGACGCGGCGCGCGACATCCCGTCGAGCGTCTTCACCTGCGTGGACCTGCGGTACACGTTCATGCTCCAGAGCTTCGGCCTCCTGCGCACGAGCCTCCTCAGGGAGGTCGTCTACCGCCGCCCGAGCTTCTACGCGATGCAGCACGTCTTCTCCTACTTCGACGAGGACGTCCACCCCGTCGGCCTCTCGAAGCAGACCGTGAACGGGAAGGAGCTGACGGTCGCGAAGTTCGAGCGGCAGTCGCAGCCCGTCTACGTGCTGTGGTTCTCGGGGGCGCGTCCGGGCGACACGCTCGCCTACGAGCGCGGCGACGTCGTCTTCGACATGCTGAACCTCTTCGACCCCGTGTGGGTGGACCTGCTCACGGGCAAGGTGTGCCGCTTCCCGAAGGCGAACGCCGTCCGGACCGGGAAGCAGACCGTCGTGAAGGGCATTCCGCTCTGGGACTCGCCCATCATGCTCGCGAACAACGGACAGGTCCCGCGCCGCACCGAGTGGAGGAAGATGAAGCCCGCCGAGATCGTCGACGCGCTCTACCGCCCCCACCAGGAGATGAAGGGCTGGGTCGGGAAGAAGCTCCCCATCAAGATGTCCGTCACGAACGAGCCCTGGGCGAAGATGGCGACGCAGGACTTCCTGCCGTGCTTCGACAAGTTCGGTCAGTTCAAGTGGCGCGACTGGCCCGGGAAGACCCACTCCGACGCGGAGCTGCAGGCCGCCGTGTCCGCCGAGGAGGCAGACCTCGCCGCGCATCCCGGCCCGGCCGACCGCGACCGCTTCGGCGGCTGGGCGAAGGGCCCGAAGCAGGCGGCGACGGGCCGCTTCTACCCGAAGAAGATTGACGGGAAGTGGTGGCTCGTCGACCCCGAGGGCAACCTCTTCTGGAGCTGGGGCGCGGTGCGCGTGACGCCGAGCTCGGCCCTCACGCCCCTCAACGGCAACCCCCGCACGCCGAAGTGCGGCGGCGCGATGCCCGACCGCGACGTCCTCTTCGAGGCGCTGCCGAAGGCGGGCGAACCGCTCGCGCAGTTCTACGACACCTACGACGCGCTCCTCCTGCCGTTCTACCTGACGCGCGACGAGACGCGCCGCTTCGACGTCTCCGCCGCGAACCTCTACCGCAAGTACGGCGCGGCGTGGTTCGAGAAGTTCGCCGACTCCTGCCACCGCCGTCTGCGCAGCTGGGGCGCGAACACGATCGCGAACTCGTCCGACCTCCGCATCTGCCTGCAGGACCGCACGCCCTACGCCGAGCGCGTGGAGGTGGCGTCGCGTCCGATCGCCGGCAGCGGGGGCACCTGGGCCAAGTTCCGCGA
>CAKULR010000158.1 GCA_934667295.1 uncultured Kiritimatiellota bacterium | reverse complement strand
GCCGCGCCAGTCGTTCTTGGACGGGCCGTCAACCGTCTTCTGCGTCGCCGTGGCGGCGTGGATCGTCGTCATGAGGCCGCGCTTGATGCCGAAGTTGTCCTGGAGGACCTTCGAGATCGGCGCGAGGCAGTTCGTCGTGCAGGAGGCGTTGGAGATGATGTCCTGGCCGGCGTAGGTCGTGTGGTTGACGCCGTAGACGAACATCGGGGTCGCGTCCTTGGACGGAGCCGACATGATGACCTTCTTGGCACCCGCCGTGATGTGCATGCGGGCCTTCTCGTCCGTGAGGAAGAGGCCGGTGGACTCGACGACGACTTCGGCGCCGACTTCGTTCCACTTCAGCTGGGTCGGATCCTTCTCGGCCGTGAGGCGGATCTTCTTGCCGTCGACGATCATGGTCGAGCCCTCGACCTTGATGTCGTGCTTGAACGTGCCGTGGACGGAGTCGAACTTCAGCATGTAGGCGAGGTAGTCGGGGTCGAGGAGGTCGTTGATGCCGACGATCTCGATGTCATTCGCGAAGTTCTCAACCGCCGCGCGGAAAACCATGCGGCCGATGCGGCCGAAGCCGTTGATACCAACCTTGATAGCCATTTCTTTATTACTCCTTTAAACCCCTTCGGAAGACCTTCCTCCGTCGGAAAAAACGTGCGGTAATATAGCAAAACCGACGGTCCGCGTCAAGGACCGCCGGCGGGCAAAATGCGTCAGATCACGCCCTTCGAGGACGGCACGCCCTTCTCGCGCGGATCGGGCGCCACGGCCTGGCGCAGCGCGCGGGCGAAGCTCTTGAAGATGCCCTCGCACACGTGGTGCGTCTCGTCCCCGTAGACTTCGCGCACGTGGATGTTGAGCCGCCCCTCCACGCTCACCGAGCGGAAGAACTCCTCCAGCAGCTTCACCTCGAAGTCGCGCACCATCAGGTGCTTCTTCGGCGTGGCGAAGACGAGGAAGGGACGCCCCCCGAGGTCGACCGCGGTCTCGCACAGCGCCTCGTCCATGGGGATGCACGCGAAGCCGTAGCGCGTGATCCCCCGCCGCTCGCCCAGCGCCCGGTTGAGCGCCTGCCCGAACACGAGCCCCACGTCCTCCACCGTGTGGTGGTAGTCCACGTCGAGGTCCCCCCTGCACGTCACCGAGAGGTCGATCAGCGCATGCTTCCTGAGGAGTTCCAGCATGTGGTTGAAGAACCCGATGCCGGTGTCGATCTCGCCGCGCCCCTCGCCGTCGAGGTCCAGCGTCAGCTTGATCTTCGTCTCCCGCGTATTCCGCTCGATTTCAGCCGTTCTCACATCTGCTCCTTGTTCACCGTTTCCACGGGGGCGTAGTATAGCATATCCGATCCGGTTCCAGCGGCTGCGGGAGGGACGTAATTCATTGCGTCCGTCAGCGCAGGAAGATCGCGAGGCCGCCGAGGGGCCTGAGCAGCAGGGATTTTCCGTCAGCCGAAAGCGCCGTCGTCCACCCGGCCTCCTTCAGGGCCGCGCCCGCCCGGGGCCGCCCCGAGATCGAGACGCCCGAGGTGGCGAGCACGTAGCCCGCGTCCGAGGGCGGCAGGTTTTCCACGCCCTCCACGTCGGCCACGCACGCCGCGCCGAAGGCGAGGGCGTTCACCGCCGTCATCTTCGCGCCCTGCACGAGGTCCGCCGCGCGCGCCGTGTAGGAGTTCGTGACCGACAGCGTGACCGAGCCGGCAACCACCGGCGTGCCCCTGAGGTTCGCCGTCACGAGCGTCTGCGCGCTTTCGGCCTCGTAGCGGCCGCCGGGCTCGAAGTCGTAGAGCGCGAAGACGTCCGCGAAGTCCTGGTTGTTCACGCGCAGCCCCGCGTCCGCGCCGATCTTCAGGAGCGGCGGACGCACCCCGTTCTCGCCCCGGAACGTACCGTAACTCGCCGTGAGCAGCGTGTTCCTGACGACGATCGGGCCGCTGTTCCGGAAGAGGGTGCTGATCCGGAAGCGGAACGCGCCCGCAAGGCCCCTGTCGCCCTTCAGCGTCAGGGTGTGTCCGTTCTGGTCGATCACGCCCTCGCTGAAGATGCCGATGGAACCCTCGTCGATGTAGCGGAACACCGCGTCCGAACGCAGGACGAACGTGCTGTAGAGCGTGTACTGCCAACTGGCCTTCCGCAGGCAGAGCACCGCCCGGGCGTCCGTGGCCGACGCCCCCGTCCCGCCCAGCGAGAACGTCGTCTTGTTGGCGACGCAGGCATTGCTGCCCGGCTCCAGCAGCACCGTCGCCCCGTCCTGCGCCGTGACCGTGTTGCCGTCCGGACCCAGCGAACCCAGGACGGTCCCGACGAACGTGCCCTCCCGGACGTCGATTTCCCCGAGGCGGTTCCCCTCCTCCGCCGCCGTCGGCCCGCCCAGCTTCCCGAGCCCCTTCTTGACGAGCCGCGCCCCCTGCGGGTAGGCCGCGAGGCCCCGTTCGGACAGCGCCTCCGCAAAGGGGCGCGTCCTGTAGAGGTCCGTCCGGTCGAGCGGCGCGTAGAGGACGACCTCGTCGGCGCCCGGTTCCGTTCCGCCCGCAAGCGTCGTCGTCCCCACCGCCAGCACGGGCCCCGCATAGACCGCGCCGCCCGTCACGCGGTTCTCGCGCACGAGCGTGTCCGCGCAGTCCTCCGCCCGGACCGGGAAGGCCCCCTCCGCGCCGTCCGCCGACACGCCCGGCACGCCGGCGAAGACGTTGTTCGTGACGACGAGCCCCGAGACGCCGCGTGCGGTGAGCGCCGCCCCCGTGCCGCCCGAGAGGGTGAACCCCGTCACCGTGACCGCCTCCGCGTCCGAGATGTCCAGTACGCCCGGCGCCGTCTCCGCAATGGCCAGGCGCGAAAAGCCGTTGTCGCCGAGCAGCGTGAGCCGGCTCCGTCCCGCAACCGGAACGGGCGCCGCGAACGGATAGGTCCCCTGCGGGAAGAAGAGGATGTGTTCGGTTCCGTCGTCCAGCGCGGCAAGCCCCTCGGTGAAGGCCGTGACGTTCGCCTCGGCCCGGTCCGCGCCGGGCAGCACGCCCCAGTCGCGCACGGTCACGAGCCCGGGGAGGTCCGGCACCGCGTAGACGAGCTGGAGCGTCGTGCCGTCCGCACCGGCGACGACGCGCCAGCGCGGCGCGGCGCCCACGTCGTGGACAAGCGCCGGGCAACCGGAAATCGAGGCGTCCGCGCGCGCCAGCGTGTAGGCCGTGTCGACGTCCAGCAGACCGCTGTCGGCGAGCGTGACCGTCGCGTTCGGGCCGAACGTCAGCGGGTTCTTGTAGGCGACGAGGCTGCGCCCCGCGACGAGCTCCGCCGCGCGCACCGTCCAGGCGTTGTCGATGGTGACGACCGTCTTGGTGGAGATCGCGGGGAAGCCCGTGAACGGCGGCAGCGTGGTCGCCGTCGGCGTCCCGTCGCCCGCGACGATCGCGCCCCATTCGAAATCGACTTCGGAGAAGCACGCACTGAAACTCGTCCCCTCCGGGCCGAAGGTCCCCCCGCTCTTCACCTCAAGCGGGAACGCCTTCGGGTAGACCCTGTAGTTCACGTTGTGCGCCGTGAGGGAGGCCCCGTCGACGACGATCCGCCCCGTCATGTTCGTGAATCCGTATCCCCAGCGGAAACGGTGCTGGTACTGCACGCTGCACGCGCCGTTCGCATCGAGTGTGTGCCCGGGCCCCAGCAGCGTGAGCGTGTGCGTACCGTCCTTCGAGTCGATCCACGCACTGGTCAGATAGCCGTTGTTGCCCGCCACCACACTGGCGATCGTCGCGTCCGCGCCGTCGAGCCAGATGCGGCACCCCTCCAGCAGCTGGTAGCTGACGTTGCCCCGGATCAGCAACGCCCCCGTCAGGGTCCGCCCGTTCACCGTGACGGCCGCCGCCGCGCTGCCCGCCCCCGCAAGGTAGAGGCTGCGGTTCTTTATCAGGATCACCGTGTTGTTCCCCGTGTTGCGGAGATCGAGCGTCGCCCCGTCCCGCACGGCGATGGCGCCGGAACCAAAGAACTGCTCCGGGGTGTTGCCCTCGAAGACGCCCTCGACGATGCGGAGGTTCACCTTCAGCGCCTTGTAGTCGGACGAGCCGACGAGCCGCCCAGGCCCCATCTTGACGAGCGTGTCGCCCGCCTCCAGCGTGAGGTCCGCCGCCGCCAGCGCCTCCGCAAGGCCGAGGGAGGCCCCCTCTTCGACCGTAACCGTCTTCTCCGCGCCGCACACCGCCGCAGAGACCGCCAACGCCAACATCCAGACTGTTTTCCGCATCTCGTGTACCCCGTTTCGTAGGTGCCACAACGCACGTCGTGGCAATCTGATATGATGTGAACCCAAATATTATACCCCCCCCCCCCCCGTGCCGACGGTCAAGCGGAAAATTAAGTTTTTCCGCATGGGAGGGACG
>CAKULR010000157.1 GCA_934667295.1 uncultured Kiritimatiellota bacterium | reverse complement strand
GCCTGGATCTTCCGGGCGTAGTCGAGCTGCTTGTCGGTGATCGGCAGCACGCGCACCTGCTCCGGCGCGAGCCAGAGCGGGAACGCGCCCGCGTAGTGCTCGATGAGGATGCCGAAGAAGCGCTCGATGGAGCCGAGGAGCGCGCGGTGGACCATGTAGGGCTGGTGTTCCTTGCCGTCCGCCCCCACGTAGGTGAGGTTGAAGCGCTCGGGCAGGTTGAAGTCGAACTGGACGGTGCCGAGCTGCCAGGGACGCCCGAGGGCGTCCTTGATCTTCATGTCGATCTTCGGGCCGTAGAACGCGCCGCCGCCCTCGTCGACCTCGTAGGCCATGCCCTCCTGTTCGAGGGCGTCGCGCAGGGACTGCGTGGCCTGCTCCCAGCGCGCGGGATCGCCGACGGCCTTCGCGGGCTTCGTCGAGAGGTACGCCTGGATCTCGTGGAAGCCGAACTTGCCGAGCATCTTCTTCGCGAACTCCACGGTGTCCTTAATCTCCTGCACGATCTGCTCGGGCGTGCAGAAGATGTGCGCGTCGTCCTGCGTGAAGCCGCGCACGCGGAAGAGGCCGTGGCGCACGCCGTCCTTCTCGTAGCGGTAGACCGTGCCGAGTTCGGCGTAGCGGATCGGCAGGTCGCGGTAGCTGCGCTTCTCGAACTGGTAGCACTGGATGTGGAACGGGCAGTTCATCGGCTTGACGTAGTAGTCCTGCACGTAGGCGTCGCTGCCCTCGCCCTCCTGCACCTTCATGACGGGGAACATGCCGTCCTTGTAGAACGAGAGGTGCCCGGAGGTCTCCCAGAGGTTCGACTTGCCGACGTGCGGCGTGTAGACGATCTCGTAGCCCGCCTCGTAGTGCTTCCGGCGCCAGTAGTCCTCGATGGCGACGCGCACGCGCGCGCCGCGCGGCAGCCAGTGCGCGAGGCCCGGACCCACCTGGTCGGTGATCGTGAAGAGGCCGAGCTGCCGCCCCAGCACGCGGTGGTCGCGCTTCTTCGCCTCCTCGATCTGGGCGAGCTTCGCGTCGAGCTCCGCCTGGTCCTTGCCGACGATGCCGTAGACGCGCTGGAGCATCTTGTTCTTCTCGTCGCCGCGATAGTAGCTGCCGGCGACCTTCATGAGCTTCACCGCGCCGATCTGAGCGCTGTGCTCCACATGGGGGCCGATGCACATCTCGAAGTAGTCGCCCACCGTGTAGGTGCTGATCGCCTCGCCGGAGGCCTTGACGTCCGCCAGGCGCTCCAGCTTGTACTTCTGGCCCGCGAGCTTCGCGGCCACCTCGTCGGCCGTCATGTTTTTCTGCACGAACGGCTCGTCCAGCGCGATGAGACGCGCGACCTCCTTCTCGATGGCCGGGAAGTCCTCGGGCGTGAGGCGGTGTTCGAGGTCGAAATCATAGTAGAAGCCGTCGTCCGTCGCGGGCCCGATGTCCGTCAGGGTTCCCGGATAAAGGTTGCACACGGCCCGCGCCACGAGGTGGGCGGCCGAATGGCGGCGCATTTCGTCGGTGATGTCCATTTTAACTATCTTCTCCTATTGAAGTGCATATCATACTCTAGTTTTGGACGGGTGGCAAGGGCTAAATGCGTCCGGGTATGGCTCCGCCGGGGAGGGACGCAATTCATTGCGTCCGTGTTTCACAAGTCGTTCATCTCCTGCCGACCATCGACATGGGGACGTGGTTAGACAGGGAGGATGGGCGCGCGATGTACCCGCGCCGCCCTCGGCGCGGGACGTCCGAACGGTCGCGCAGGAGCGCGTCCCACCCCGAGGGCGATGTACGGGAGGGCCGCGCTTGTCGCGGCCAGGGGCCTGCAAGTGCCTCCATCCGTGTAATCTGTGCCGGCGAAGCCGTATCTGCGGCCATCGGTGGTTAAGGATCTTGATCTGCGGGACAGATTGTTCCGCATCATAATCCTGTACAGGTAGGCTTGTCCCGTTTTTCCGGTTTTAGCCGTGTAGAGTTGTAGAATGATGGTAGAGATAGAGTGTCTGGTCGTGGAGATCGGGAGTGAAGTCTCGGAACCATGCGTGAACCGCTCGTTTTGCGCGGTTTCGGCCCTGCGAGGAGAAAGTCTGCGGCGCATTCAGGAGGGCCTGAAAATACTTTCTCGCCCGCATCTGCGCGGGGGGGGGGGGGGGATCTGGATGATCTACCTCGAAAAGACCTATTCCGCGTCTGCGCAGACCCTCTTGTAGAGTCCGTCGACGATGGCGTCGGCCAGGGAGATGTTGGGCACGAGAACCGTGTCGCATTTGAGGAACGCGCAGGCGTCCATGAAGATCTCGGCCGCCGGCACGATGACGTCGGCGCGGTCTTCCTTGAGCCCGAACGCGGCCTCCCGTTCCCTGAGGCAGAGTTTGGAGAGTGCCCCGTGAAGGCGTCTGAGCTCGGCCAGCCCCAGCTCTTTCGGGTTCTGCCCCACCTCGTGGCGCGCCAGCTTGTTCAGTTTGTTGATGTTGCCGCCGGATCCAATGATGCGGATGTCGCCATAGTCTGCGGCATAGCGCTGCAGGTTGGCCTTGAACAGCCGCTCGGTCTCGGGCGTGACGCGCCCGCTCAGGAGGCGCAGCGTGCCCATGTCGTAGGAAACGCTTTCCACCCGTTCGCCGTCATGGATCAGCGAGACCTCCGTCGAACCGCCGCCGACGTCGATGTAGGCGACGTTCCCGGCCTGGCTGTCCGTCTTCTCGACGAGGTTGTTGTAGAGCAGGCCGGCTTCCTCGCGTCCCCCGATGATTTCGAGCCGGACCTTGGCGTGCCGCTCGATTTTCCGCAGCACTTTCCTACCGTTCTCGGCGTCGCGCATGGCGGACGTGGCGCAGGCTCGGAAAGCGTCAACCTCATAGAACTTCATGAAGTGCTTGAAGCCCTTCATCATCTGCACCATCTTCTTCTCGCGTTCCGCTGAGATCCTGCCGAGCGAGAAGACATCCTTTCCGAGGCGCAGGGGCACCCGGACGAACAGGAGCTTCTGGATGCGGTCGGATGCGCTCGCCGCGTCCTCGTCGAAGCGCTTGATCAGGAGCCGTGCGCCGTTGGAGCCAATGTCGATGGAAGCGAGATTAACGGGTTTCATGCTGATAGACCTTGTAGAGTTCCTCTTGGCTGCGGAAAGACGTACCCGCGACAAGGGCGTTCGTCCCCCTGCCGTCGACCTGCCGGCCGTTGCGCGTGTCGCGCAGGCCAAACGAGATGGTCCGCAGCAGGTCGGCCTGCATGTCCGCGTCGTAGACGGGTGTCAGGACCTCCACGCGGTTGACGAGATTTCGCGGCATCCAGTCGGCCGATCCGATGAAATAGCGCGGCTGTCCGCCGTTGGCGAAGATCAGGATGCGGCTATGCTCAAGGTAGCGGTCGATGATGCCGACGCAGGTGATCGTCTCGCTGAGACCGGGAAGGCCGGGGACGAGCGCGCAGTTCCCACGGACGAGGATGTCGATCCGGACCCCGGCACGGGAAGCCTGATAGAGCTTGGCGACCAGATCCTCGTCCGTAACGTGGTTGACCTTCATCTTGACCCAGGCCTCCCGACCGGCATGCGCCTGTTCGATTTCCGCATCCAAGAGACGCAGGAGACGGCTCTTCATGGCATTGGGCGAGACGAGGAGTTCCTGAAAGCGGATCGGCGCGAACGGGCGGTCGATGAAGTCGAAGACCTTCTTCACCTCCTTCACGAGCCTGGGGCGGGCAGTCATCATCAGGTAGTCCGTGTAGACCTTCGCGTTGCCCTCGTGGAAGTTGCCCGTGCCGATGCAGGCGACGTCGCCCTTCCGCGACTCGACATAGAGGAGCTTGCTGTGGACCTTCAGGCCTTCCACGCCGAAGATCACGTTGACGCCCTCCTCCTGCATGCGCTTGCTCCAGTTGATGTTGCTCTCCTCGTCGAACCGGGCGAGCAGTTCCACGACGGCCGTCACCTTCTTGCCGTTGCGCGCCGCGGTAATGAGCTCCTTCACGACCTTGGAGTCTTTCGCAAGCCGGTAGAGGGTCGTCTTGATCGCCTTGACCTCGGGTTTGATGGCGGCTTCGCGCAAAACGCGGATGTAGCCGTTGAAACTGTGGTAGGGGACGTGGATGAAACGGTCCTTCCGGCGAATCTGGTCGAAGATGCTTTCGCCCAGCAGGAACTCGGGCTTCATGACCGGCGTCCACTTCGGATACCGTAGGTCCTTCTGCCCGCAATCCGGAAAGGACATCAGGTCCCTGTGGTTCTGGTGGCGCCCGCCGACCAGCGAGGTCTCCAGCTCCTTCGATTTCAAGCGGTCGCGCAGGCGCTTCCGAATGTCCCTGGGCATCGCCCGGTCGAAGATGACGCGCACGGCCGCACCCTTTCTACGGCTGCTGACACCCAGCGCGATCTTCTCACGCGGACTGAA
>CAKULR010000156.1 GCA_934667295.1 uncultured Kiritimatiellota bacterium | reverse complement strand
GTCGCTCCCGCCACGGCGAGCGCCGGATTGAAGGCCGTCTGCGACTTCCTGCGCGCCCACGCGATGTACCTCCTGCGGGGACGCTTCGTGGACGGCGAGGGCTTCACGTGCCCGGACGCCGCGCTCGTCGCGAAGCGCTTCGTGGCGGCGGACGGCACGAGCGCCGTCTGCGTGTGGAACGTCTCCGACGCGCCCGTCGCGGTGAAGCTGGAGGGGCTTGGCGCGCCGACCGCCGTTGCGGCGCCGGGCGCGGAACCCGTCGAAGGCCCCCTTGCCGCCGACTCCCTGCGCCTCTACACCTTCGCGAAGTGATGTGCTATACTATGCCCCCGATTCCGGGGTTCGGAATTCGCGATACGAACAACCTTCGATTCGACCTTCTATGAACGCATTGGCAAAACAGCTCAACAAGACGCTCGGCCCCGTCGCGGATCTGCTCTCGCCCGCCGGCAAGCGCCTCTACTTCCCCTACGGCGGCATTCTCGGCCAGGGCGCCGAGGCCCGCACGTGCGGCATCAACGCCACGATCGGCATGGCGTTCGAGGAGGACGGCTCCCCGCTCGTGATGAAGTGCTTCGCCGACCGGGTCAACTTGGACCGCAAGGCGTTCCTCTACGCGGGCAGCTTCGGCCTCCCCGCCCTGCGCGAGACCTGGAAGAAACTGCAGGTCAAAAAGAATCCCTCCCTGAAGGGCGTCGCCTACTCGAACCCCGTCGTCACCAACGCGCTCACGCACGGTCTGCGCATCGCCGCCGAGCTCTTCGCCGGACGCGGCGACAAGGTGGTGATCCCCGACCTCTACTGGGACAACTACGCGCTCATCTTCGAGGAGGCGTGCGGCGCCGCCATCGAGACCTTCAACACCTTCAGGGACGGCGCGTTCGACGCCGACGCCCTCCAGGTGGCCCTGCTCGGCCCCGGCAAGAAGAAGATTCTCGTCCTGAACTTCCCGAACAACCCCACGGGCTACACGGCGACGCTGGAGGACGCCCCGAGGATCGTCGCCGCCGTCCGGGCCGCCGCCGAGGCCGGCAAGAAAATCATCGTCGTCCTCGACGACGCCTATTTCGGGCTCGTCTACGAGAAGGGCATCCACGGCGAGTCGCTGTTCGCCGAGTTCGCCACGCTTGACCCGAACGTGCTCGCCGTCAAGCTGGACGGCTGCACGAAGGAGGACTACGTGTGGGGCCTGCGCGTGGGCTTCATCTCCTTCGCGTTCAAGGGCGCCACGCCCGAACAGCTCAAGGCGCTGGAGGCGAAGGCCGCCGGCAACGTGCGCAGCTGCGTTTCGAACATCACCTCGATCGGGCAGAACATCGCGCTCGCGGCGCTGTCGGACAAGAACTACGCGAAGCAGAAGCGCGAGAAGTACAACGTCCTCAAGAAGCGCTACACGACGATCCGCACGCTCCTCCGGAAACATCCCGCCTGGGCGGAGACCTTCGAGGTGATGCCGTTCAACAGTGGCTATTTCATGTGCGTGAAGCCGATCGGGGTGGACGCCGAGCGCGTGCGCCGCCAGCTGATCGAGAAATACTCCACCGGCACGATCGTCCTCTCGGGCCTCATCCGCCTCGCGTTTTCGACGGTGCCGGTGGCGAAGCTCCCGACGCTCTTCGCGAACGTCGACGCCGCCATCCGCGACCTCCGCGCCTAGCCCCCTGACGGGGAAATAGCGAGTCTCCTAACAAAGACATTCATCCCTCCCCTAACGGGAGGGACGCAATTTATTGCGTCCGTACCCCAACCAGGACACAGCGTCCGTGCCCCAACCAGGTCGCGTTGCCACACGATCTGCCGGGCCCGGCGCGCGAAGTACCCGCGCCGCCCTCGGCGCGTGGCGTCCGAACGGTCGCGCAGGAGCGCGCCCTTCCCCTAGGGGCGATCTACGGGAGGGTCGCAACTTGTTGCGACCGGGTGGACACGGGAGGGTCGCGCTCCGTCGCGACCGATCCACCTCCACAACCTCCTTCACCCTCCACCCGTCCAGAACCACGGATAGCACGGATGCCGCCTGCGGCGGACACGGATGTGCGCGGAAGCATTGCAAAACCTTCGCGATTGCGGACGGGACAGAGCCCGTCTCTCCCGAAACAGTCGCCCCTTTACGGTCTTGCGACGATACGGGAGGGCCGCGCTTGTCGCGGCCGGGGTGTTACAAGTGCCTTCATCCGTGTAATCTGTGTCTGCGAAGCCGTATCTGTGGTCATCAGTGGTTAAGGACCTTGATTTGCGGGACAGATTGTTCCGCATCATAATCCTGTAGGGGTAGGCTCATCACGATTTTCCGGTTTTAGCCGTGTAGAGTTGTAGAATGGTCGAGATAGAGTGCTTGGCCGTGGAGATCGGGAGTGTCGGGAGAGGGTGAAGGCTCCGCGTGAACCGCCCGTTTTGCGCGGTTTCGGCCCTGCGCGGAGAAAGTCCCCGGTACTTTCCGGGAAATCGGGATAAGGGTGTCGATTTGACGGCGTTCGACGGAACGTGGTATAATTAACGACGTTTCTGTTGGAGGGGGTGCGTTGTTCGACGGTTCAAGGAGAAAGGCATGCTGGTGGCTGAAGAGAGAAAGAAGTTGAAAGTCTATTGCGAGACGTCGTTCTGGAGCTTTCTGAACGGTCGTCCCACGCCGTTGGCGCACATCGCCCTCAAGTAGGCGGCGACGCTGCGGTGGTGGCAGGAGATCGCGCCGGAGTGCGAGATCTACATCTCGCAGTATGTGAACACAGAGGCGCGTGGAGGAGACTCCGAACGAGCGGCCTTGCGCTGTGAAAGTATGCGTGGGGTCTCCGCCATTGATGCCTCTGTTCCCAATGTCACGGAGTTGGCCAATTTGTTGATGCGTGGCCACGCGGTTCCTGATTGCGAATCGACGGATGCCATTCACATTGCGGCGGCAGCTGTTTATGGGATGGACGTGCTGTTGACGCTGAATTGCAAGCACATGGCCAATCCTGTCACTTTGCCCGTCACGGCGACGATTATCGCGAAAGCGGGCTATCAGTGTCCGATTGTCATTACGCCTAGTGATTTTCTGGAGCGAAAGGAGGAATTCGTGCTATGATGAATGAAAAAGTTCCTATGGAAGATCCCATGGAGGAGATTTATGCAATTCGCCGTGAGATTTCTGCCCGATATGGTCATGACGTTTACCGTTTGGCTGAGGCCGCGAAAGAGTGGATGAAACGCGATCAGGCACAGGGCATCCGCTACGTGCGTCTGCCGATTGCACGACGAACGCCAACTGTGGTATAATTCGTGCTGGTTTTTGTCAGGCGGGAGGCCGCGCCTGATGCGCGGGCGAAATCTTGACCTTTACCTTGGACTCAACTGGAAAAAATGACGTAACGGTCATGAAGCAACAGCTAAAAGTCTATCTGGAGACCTCTTTCGTCAGCTACCTCACGGGGCGGCCGACGACAAGGGAGCCGATTGCGTCGTGGCAAGCAGTCTCTCGGCAATGGTGGGCGGCGGTCGCGCCGTTGTGCGATTTGTTTGTCTCCGACTATGTGCATGAAGAGGTGCAAAAAGGGAACACCGATCAAGTCGCCCAGCGCATGGACGTCTTGCACGACATCCCAAACCTTGTCGTGAATGATGCGCGCATCGGCGAAATCGCCCAGGCGCTCATTCGTGAACACGCCTTGCCGGAAAACGAAACGATGGATGCCTACCATATCGCAACTGCCGCGTTCTTCGGCATGGATGTCCTTTTGACGTGGAATTGCAAGCACATCGCCAACGAGTTCACGCTTCCGAGGACGTATCTGCTTCTCAACAAGATGGGTGTACGCCCGCCCGTCATCGTCACCCCGAAACGTTTCATGGAGGACGGCAATTATGATGTGTGAGGACATTGAGTCTCCGATTGACGAGATCTATCGCATTCGCCAGGAGATTTCGGCGCAATACGATCACGATCCGCACAAGCTGTTCGTGGCGATGGTCGCGAAGCAGAAGGAACGTGCCCGCCAAGGACAGGTCTTCTGGGGTTATAACGCCGCCGGGGAGCTTGCGCCGCTGTCGATGGAGGCGGTTTGCGGCGTGGAAAGCAGATAGGTGTCTTGAGTCGTCAACAGCCAAAGAAGGGAATGACAGAACGGTAGATTGAAGCATTTAGACCGGTCGTAGTACCCAAAACGGCTGGTTACCCGCATGGGAGGGACGCGCTCCGTCGCGTCCGTACCAGAGGAGTGGGAAAACACAAAGCTTCATTGCACGGAAGCATTGGAACGGATGGTGGGATGGTGCGCAATGTACCCGCGCCGCCCTCGGCGCGTGGCGTCCGAACGGTCGCGCAGGAGCGCGCCCCTCCCCTAGGGGCGATCTACGGGAGGGTCGCAACTTGTTGCGACCGGGTGGACACGGGAGGGTCGCGCTCCGTCGCGA
>CAKULR010000155.1 GCA_934667295.1 uncultured Kiritimatiellota bacterium | reverse complement strand
TCCTGGGCGGCATCCGCTACGACCACTTCGAGCAGGAGGCGTACACGGCCTCGAACGTGCGCTACTTCCACCAGACGGCGGACGCCGTCTCGCCGCGCGGCGGCCTCACGATCCGCCCCCTCGACTGGCTTGTCTTCTTCGGCAACCTCTCCCAGACGCGCACGCCGATGCTCGGCCTGCGGAATGCGGACGGTTCGACGCCCACCTCCCCCTGGCGCGCCACGCAGTACGAGGGCGGCGTGCGCGTGCGTCCCGGCGACAAGCTCTGGTTCACGCTCTCCACCTACCGCATCGAGCAGGAGAACGTGCCCGAGGCCGACACGGAGACGGGCTACTACACGTATGACGGACGCAACACCTCGCGCGGCGTGGAGTTCTCCGTCTCGGGCGACGTGACGCGGAACTGGACCATCCTCGGCATGTACGGCTTCAACAGCTACACGGACCGCACCGTCGCTCCGGGCACGAAGGGCCGCGACTTCGAGCGCTATCCCGCCCACACGCTCTCGCTCAACACGTCCTACCGCTTCACCTGGGGCGCGCTGGAGGACATCGTGGTGGGGGCCGGCTACCGCTTCCGCTCGATGAGCTACGCGACGATGCGCGGCAGCTACGTCAACAAGAACCTGCGCTTCGACCCCTCGCACGTCTTCGACCTCAACGTGTCGATGCCGCTCTCGAAGTTCGGCGGCGGCGAGAACTGGATCCTCTCCTTCGGCGTGCGGAACCTCTTCGGCGAGAAGTACTTCGAGAGCGCCCGCCACTACTACGAGTGCCTGGTGGGCGAGCCGCGCACGTTCGAACTCGGCCTGCGCGCGACATTCTAGGCTAGGCGAGGCGGTAGCCCACGTTGCGGACGGTCTCGATGCGGGCGGCGTCCGTGCCGAGTTTCCGCCGGACGAGGGCGACGTGCTGGTCGAGCGTGCGCGTGTTGCCGTGGAAGGCGACGCCCCACAGTTCGTCGAGGATGTCGTCCCGCCTCAGCACCTCGCCGGGATGGGCGGCGAGGAGGCGCAGGAGTTCGTATTCGCGCGCGGCGAGCGGCGTCTCGGCGCCGTCGGGCGCGATGACGGCCAACCGCGCGCCGTCGATGGTGTGGGCGCCGAGGCGGAAGGGGGCGCCGGTGCGGGACGGCGGGGCGGGGACGAGGCGTGCGCGGCGGAGAAGGGCGGCGATGCGGGCGAGGAGTTCGCCGAGGCCGAAGGGCTTGGTCATGTAGTCGTCCGCCCCGGCGCCGAGTCCGGCGATCTTGTCGCGTTCGGCCGTACGCGCGGTGAGCATCAGGATGGGCAGGATGGCGTCGCGGCGGCGGATTTCGGCGCAGACGGAAACGCCGTCGCGCTTCGGCATCATGATGTCGAGCATGAGGAGGTCCGGGCGGCGTGCGGCGTAGGCGGCGAGGGCGGCTTCGCCGTCGGGGACCGTCCGCACGGCGTAGCCCTCCGTCTCCAGCGCGACGGCGACCCACTTGCGGATGTCCGCATCGTCTTCCGCGAAGAGGATTTCAGACATGGCGGCACGCCTTCACGTATGCAAGCACTTCGTCCACGAGCGTGTTCAGCTTCGCCGCCTCCCGGGCGATGGTGTCGAGGGATTCCCGGCGACGGACATCGGAGAGGCGTCCCGCGCGGGCGAGGTCCGCGCAGAGCGAAATCGACGTGAGCGGCGTCTTGAGGCGGTGCGTGAAGTCGGCGACCGAATCGAGCTGCGTGCGCGCGTCGCGGCGGGCACGCAGGATGGCGCGGGAGAGGAGGCCGCAGCCGAGGAGAATGAAGAAGCCGCACGCGGCGAAGGTGGTCCATTCCGCAAAGAGAATCGTGTGCGCGCGGGTCGAACCCGGACTGCGGCTTCCGGGCCACGCGACGCGCACGAACCGGTCTGGGAAGGCGGGCGTGAGCGGCGCCGCGCCGAAGCAGCGGTCGTCGGGCGGGAAGGGCTGGTGGTCGTCCGTACGTCCCTGTGCATCCACCACGGCCACGCTTACGGGGAGCCGCCGGTCCGAAGTGTGCGGCGTCAGGGTCCGCGCGGTGGCCATCTCGGCGGCGAGGCACTGGGCCTCCACCCCCAGGTAGGCGCGCCCGAGCGTGCGTCCGTGCGCCAGTTCGGCGGAGAGGAAGCGGTGGACGGCGAACGGCAGCACGCAGAGCGGCACCAGCAGGATGAGGAAGTAGACAAAGAGGTCCTTGTTCATGGCGGCATATTCTAGCATAACACCGCCCCCTGCAACGCCATCGTCTCCAATCTCCCACGCCAGACCTCATGCCACCAAACGGTGTGAAGGGTTCTATTATATATAAATGCGGCAATCAATTAGGTGATTTTCCCCTGCGTGAAAACAACTCCGATTCGTGCGGCTCTCGCTACCGCTCCGCAGAATGGTTCTGCCAAAGGTTGCAACATTCGCACTTCACGACCCTGTAGGTGATTGTTTTGTGACGGACTTCTGCGAAGCTGGATGTAGTCTGCGGAGCGGTAGCGAGAGTATCAATCATCGGAGTTTATCAACCCCTTTCATTATCGGAACAATAGATTTCGTCCGTACCATAATCTTGTGATCCTCCTTGGAAGGAATCACGGTTTCCCGCCAAGAGGTTTTGCCACGAGGATGGGCTGCGGACGGGACGAGATTACGGTGCGGACGAAATCTTGTTTCGCGTGTCGGGGGCTTTCGTGTGTTTGGGGGAACGAAAAGGGAAGAGGAGGAATTTACATGCAGTTTACACAGGCCGGGACATGATGTGCTATCATTTCGGGCCATGAGGAAGACATTGGTTTACACGATTATGGGACTCTGCGCCACCCTGCCGTTTTCGGTCCGGGCGGAGGAGGGGATTGGCACGAATCTCACGGTCGTCGTCACCGCGACGCCGATTACGCACGAGGAGACGGTCTCGAAGGACGGCGCGGAGACCGTGACAATCGGGCGGACGCAGCTTGCGGCGTTGAACGCACAGGATCTCCAGACGGCGCTCCGGCAGGTACCGGGCGTGACGATTTCCCGCTACGCGCCGGTGGGGAGCTACGGCGGCGGGCAGGGCGGCAGCGTGTACGTGCGCGGCGTGGGCACGGGGCGTCCCGGCGGCGAGGTGCGGATGTACGTGGACGGCGCGCCCCGGGAGTCCGGCGTGTGGGGGCATCCGCTCATGGATTCGGTCCCCGTCGACTTCGCCGAGGCGGTGGCCGTCCACAAGAACCCCCAGCCCGGACACTACCCCGGAACGTTCGCCGCCGTGGACGTGACGACCCGCCGCCGGGAGACGCCGGGCGAGGAGGCCGAGGTCGATCTCGCCTACGGGCGCTTCAACACGCTCGTCGGCGCGGCGTCGGCCGGGGCGAAGGAGGGGGCGGTGGACGCCTACGCCGGACTGGCCTACAAGTATTCCGAGGGGGCGCGTCCGCACGGGTCCGCCGAGATGGAGAACGCCTACGGGCGTGTGGGGGTGGACCTTTCGGAGACGGAACGGCTGGCCTTCACCTACCAGCGTACGGACAGCTGGGTGGAGGATCCCGGCGAAAAGCACGGCACGTGCCCCGCCTACGACCGCTTCGACCTCGCGACGGACCTCTACACGGTGCGCTTCGACACGGACCGCGATGCGCTCAAGGGCTTTTCGCTCCTCTATTTCGAGCACGGCGCGATCGAGTGGAAGAAGGACCACCTTGCGGACGGCAATCCGCTCTCCCCCGCCGGCTTTGCGGACACCACGTGGCTCAACTGGGGCTTCCGCAGCCGCTACGACTGGAACGTGTGGCAGGACCTGTGGCTCACGGGGGCCTTCGACGTCTCGGACGAGGGAGGCCACACCGCGAACACGCGCCTCGCGGACAACCGCCGCATCTTCGGCTTCAAGGGCCGCTTCGTGACGGTCTCGCCCTATCTGGGCGCGCGCTACGACGTCCACCTGGACGAGGACTGGACGCTGACGCCCTCCGTCGGCGCGCGTTACGCCTTCCACGACCTCTACGACGACGCCTGGGCGCCGAACGCGGCGCTCACGCTCGACTGGCGCGAGACGGTTTCGTTCTTCGTGAACGGCTCGCGCGGCGTCCACTACCCCGGCGTCTACACGCGCGCCGTCGCGAACGACTTCGCGAAGGGGACGCTCGACGCGGAGGTGATGGACTACGTGTCCGGCGGCACGAAGGTCAAGCTGGACGACGAGCTGGACCTGCTCCTCTCGCTCTTCCACAGCGAGGTCTCGGACCGCATCGACAAGACGGCGACCGGCTACGTCAATTCCGGCAACCTGCGGGCGACGGGCGTCGAACTCTCCTCGCATTGGCGTCCGACCGACGACCTCGCGTTCTTCGGCGGCGGCACGTGGACGAACCCCGAGACGCATCCCGTCTCGCGCCTCCCGCGCTGGACGTTCACGGCGGGCGGTACGTGGGCGATCTGCGACTGGCTGAAGTGGACGCTCGACGGGCAGTACATCGGCTCGATGAACGCCTATTCCGTGCGGGCGGAGGCGGACCGGGCCAACCTGCGCAAACTGGACGACGC
>CAKULR010000154.1 GCA_934667295.1 uncultured Kiritimatiellota bacterium | reverse complement strand
CTACCGCAGCGCGGGACCGGGCAAGCCGGAACTCGCGGCGGACGGGGCGGCGGTGAAGGCGGGCGAACCGTGCTGCATCGTCGAGGCGATGAAGCTCTTCAACCCGATCAAGGCGACGGCCGCCGGAAAGATCACCTTCCTCGCCAAGCACGGCGAAGTGGTCCAGAAGGGGCAGACGCTCGCCGTCATCGAGGCGTAGTTAAGTTGCCGCTTCGCGGCGTTAGGTAGTTAAGTCGCCGCTTCGCGGCTTTAAGTGGTTAAGTAGTTAAGTTGCCATGTTCGGGTCAAATTCAATGAGGCTACGGGACTGGAGGGACATGCTTCTGCGCGTCTGTCCAAACCCCTTCGGCCACGCAGGAGCGCGGCCATCCCCTGTCTCTCTTGCTCGACCTGACCGCTTAACCGTTTGACCGACTCCTTAACTACATCAACTATTTTCCCACTACTTTACTTAACCACTTAACTACTTAACTACTTAACCACTTAAAGCCGCGAAGCGGCGGCTTAATCAACCAAAAGGAGGATTCATGGAGTTCTTGAGTGTCAAATGGCTGTGGCTCTACGCGGGGGCGCTCCTGATGCTGTTGGAGATCATGGCGCCGGGCTTCGTGATCTTCTTCTTCGGCCTGGCGGCGGCGACGGTGGGGCTGACGCTTTTCGCGTTCGACTTCTCGGCGACCGCGCAGATTGCGCTCTTCACGGCGTTCAGCATCGTCTACATCGTCGGGCTGCGGCGGTTCATGAAGGCGCTCTTCATGGGCGAGACGGCGGAATCGCGGTCGATCTCGTCCGAATACGTCGGGCGCCTCGGGAAGGTCGTCGAGGAGATCCGCCCGGAAGTCCCGGGCCGCATCCTCCTGGGCGACGCCGAATGGACGGCCGTCGCCCACGAGGGCCTTGTGCCCGGCACGGAGGTGCGCGTCGTCGATCAGAGGAACCTCACCCTCACCGTCGAGCGGGTTTAACGGAAGCAGACTAAAGACCAAAGACCAAAAAGGAGACAACCATGGAAGGACCCTTCATCCTCTTCGCGATCATCGCGATCATCGTCATCGTGGCGATTCTCAAGACGGCCATCGTCGTGCCGCAGAAGACGGCCTACATCGTGGAGCGCCTGGGCAAGTACCGCTGCACGCTGGAGGCCGGCTTCCACATCCTCGTGCCGTTCTTCGACAAGATCGCCTACAAGCACACGCTCAAGGAACAGGCCATCGACGTGCCGCCGCAGGAGTGCATCACGAAGGACAACATTGCGGTCTCGGTGGACGGCATCCTCTACATGCAGGTGATGGATCCCGCGAAGGCGAGCTACGGCATCGGCAACTACCTCTTCGCGACGACGCAGCTCGCGCAGACGACGATGCGCTCCGAGATGGGCAAGCTCGACCTCGACCGCAGCTTCGAGGAGCGCACGTCCATCAACGCCGCCATCGTCTCGGCGGTGGACAAGGCGAGCGATCCGTGGGGCATCAAGGTGACGCGCTACGAGATCAAGAACATCACGCCGCCGCAGACGATCCGGGACGCGATGGAGAAGCAGATGCGCGCCGAGCGCGAGAAGCGCGCGATGATCGCGGAGTCCGAGGGCGAGCGCCAGTCGAAGATCAACCGCGCCGAGGGCGAGCGCCAGGAGGCCATTGCCCTTTCGGAGGGCGAGCGGATGCGCAAGATCAACGAGGCGGAGGGCAAGGCGAAGGAGATCCTGCTTGTGGCGGAGGCGCAGGCGGCGGGCATCCGGAAGGTGGCCGAGGCGATCGGCGAGAAGGGCGGGCTGGAGTCCGTCAACATGCAGCTCGCGCAGCAGTACCTCGCGCAGTTCGGGAACCTCGCCAAGACGAACAACACGATGATCATCCCGAGCGACCTCGCGAACGTCGCGGGCGTGCTGAAGGCCTGCACGACGATCGTCAAGCCGCTGACCGCCGGTTGAGGCGCATAACTGCCGATTATTGTCGGTTGAAAAAGCAAGTGGGCAGGGGCGGAGGACGAAATGCCATACGCGGTGCTCGAAAAAGAGATTGAAAGACTTGACGAAGCGCAGCAGAAGACGGTCGTGCTGTTCGTCCGTTTCCTGTTGTCGCAGAAAGCCGCCGCGCCTGTCGGGGGCGTCTGTGCAAGACCGCGCCGTTACGACTTCTCGCGGGTGGCGGGGCGTCTGAAACTGCGAGAGGATCCCGTGGCTTTCCAGAGGCGCATCCGCGATGAATGGTAGGCGCTATCTCCTCGACACCAACGCCGTCATCCAGCTTCTCGCCGGCAATCCGTCCCTCCGCAAGATGGTGGAGGACTCCGACTTCCTCTCGATAAGCGTCATAAGCGAACTTGAGTTCCTGTCCTATCCCGACCTGACAGAGGACGAGAAAATCGCGTTTCATGAACTCCTTGAGGATTTGACCGTATTCGATCTGACGGCATCGGATTCCGCGTTGATTGAGGAGGTTGTTGCCATGCGGATTGACGGTGGTTTGAAACTCCCCGATGCCGTCATCGCGGCAACCGCGCTTGTCAATGACTGTGAGGTCATTACGAACGACGCCCATTTCACCCACCAGAAGCGAGTCCAGGCACGGACGTACGAATTGTGAATCGCGGCGTCCTTTTTCTCCGTCGCCCCGTCCCACTTGCTTTTTCAATCGACAAAATGCCGATAATCCATGATTTGCGGCGTTTCCCCCTTGCGGGACGCGCCGCAAACCTCTATACTATACCCCAACTTTCCGCCGGGCAGTTCCCGGTACATCTCAAGGAGCAAAGAAGAACATGGCCAAGACGCCGAAATTCACGAACGCCAAGGTGTTCGACTGGGTTGACAAGTGGAACAAGGTCTGCACGCCCGACAAGATCGTGGTCGTGACGGGAACGCAGGAAGAGCACACGAAGATCTGCGAGATGATGGTCAAGAACGGCCAGTTCATCAAGCTCAACGAGAAGAAGCGCCCGGGCTGCTACCTCGCCCGCTCGCACGAGAGCGACGTCGCGCGCGTCGAGGGCCGCACGTTCATCTGTTCGAAGAAGGAAATCGACGCGGGCCCGACGAACCACTGGATGGAGCCCGAGGCGATGAAGAAGCTCATGCTCAAGAGCTACAAGGGCTGCATGAAGGGCCGCACGATGTACGTGATCCCGTTCGCGATGGGCCCGATCGGCAACCCGATCACCCAGTACGGCATCGAGCTCACCGACTCGCCCTACGTCGTCGTGAACATGAACATCATGACCCGCACGGGCAAGGCGGTCCTCGACCATCTCGGCAAGGACGGCGACTTCATCCCCTGCATCCACTCCGTCGGCGCGCCGCTCAAGAAGGGCCAGAAGGACGTCGCGTGGCCCTGCGCGAAGAAGATCGAGGACAAGTTCATCACGCAGTTCCCGGAAGAGCGCCAGATCTGGTCGTTCGGTTCGGGCTACGGCGGGAACGCCCTCCTCGGCAAGAAGTGCTTCGCGCTCCGCATCGCGTCGAAGCTCGCGAAGGACGAGGGCTGGATGGCCGAGCACATGCTCATCCTCACGCTCACCTCGCCCGAGAAGAAGCAGTACCACGTCACGGCGGCGTTCCCGTCCGCCTGCGGCAAGACGAACCTCGCCATGATGCTGCCGAAACTTCCGGGCTGGAAGCTCCAGACGATCGGCGACGACATCGCGTGGCTCAAGCCGGGTGACGACGGCCGCCTCTACGCGATCAACCCCGAGAACGGCTTCTTCGGCGTCGCGCCGGGCACGTCGATGGACTCGAACCCGAACGCGCTCAAGAGCTGCAAGAAGGGCACGATCTTCACGAACGTCGTCCTCACGCCCGACGGCGACATCTGGTGGGAGGACATGGGCATCAAGGCCCCAGCGGAAGGCATTGACTGGAAGGGCAACCCCTGCTACGTCTGCGCGGACGATCCGTACCGCATGGGTCCGAAGCCGGGCATGACGAAGAAGGAGATCAAGGAGTCCAAGTACGTCGCGGCGCACAAGAACAGCCGCTTCACGGCTCCGGCGGTCAACTGCCCCGTCCTCGACAAGGAAGGCTTCAACGGCAAGTTCAACAAGAAGCCCACGGGCGTGCCGATCGACGCGATCCTCTTCGGCGGTCGCCGTCCTTCGACGATCCCGCTGGTGAACGAGGCGAAGGACTGGACGCACGGCGTGTTCATGGGCTCCGCCGCCGGTTCGGAAGTGACGGCTGCCGTCATCTCCGACCAGATCGGCCAGGTCCGCCGCGACCCGATGGCGATGCTGCCGTTCTTCGGCTACAACGTCGCGGACTACTTCCAGCACTGGCTGGAGATGGAGCGCACGTCCGCCGACGCGACGAAGCTGCCGAAGATCTACTTCGTCAACTGGTTCCGCAAGGGCGACGACGGCCGCTTCATGTGGCCGGGCTTCGGCGACAACAGCCGCGTCCTGAAGTGGATCTGCCAGCGCATCGAGGGCACGGTCAAGGCGAACGAGACGGCGATCGGCAACCTGCCGTTCGCGGAGGACATCGACCTCGCCAACAACGACGAGACGGCGAAGTTCCACGTCGTCAAGGCCGACCTGGACGAGATCCTCAAGGTCGACGTCG
>CAKULR010000153.1 GCA_934667295.1 uncultured Kiritimatiellota bacterium | reverse complement strand
AGACCACAAAGCGGCGTCGCGGAACACACCGCGACGCCGCTCCGTGAGGGACGCGCGCCTGCGCGTCCGGGGAGGACGCCTTACGCCTGGGCGGCGGCGTCGGCCTCCTTCATCGCCTCGCGGCGGGAGAGCTTGATGCGGCCGCGGTCGTCCACGCCGATGCACTTCACGCGCATGATGTCGCCGACCTTGCAGACCGCCTCCACGTTCGGAACGCGCTTGTCGCTGAGTTCCGAGATGTGGCAGAGGCCGTCCTTGCCGGGCAGGATCTCGACGAACGCGCCGAACTCCTTGATGCCCGTCACCTTGCCCTCGTAGATCTTGCCGGGCTCGGCCTCGGCGGTCACGCCGTTGACCTCATCCTTGGCGCTCTTCATCATCTCGGCCGAGGTGGCCATGATGGTGACGATGCCGAGGCTGCCCTTCTCCTCGATGTCGATCTGGGCGCCCGTGCGTTCGCAGATGCCCTTGATCGTCTCGCCGCCCTTGCCGATGAGCGCGCCGATCTTGTCGGCGGGGATCTCGACGACCTCCATGCGGGGCGCGTAGGGGTTGAGCGCGGCGCGCGGCGCGGGGATGACGCCTTCCATGAAGTCGATGATCTTGAGGCGCGCGTCGTGCGCGGCCTTGATCGCGCCCTCCACGAGGTCCCACGTGAGGCCGCGCAGCTTCAGGTCCACCTGGAAGCCCGTGATGCCCTTCTTCGTGCCGCCGACCTTGAAGTCCATGTCGCCGCAGTGGTCCTCGGCGCCGAGGATGTCGGTGACGAGCACCTTCTGGCTCTGGTCGTCGTTCGTGAAGAGGCCGATCGAGATGCCCGCGACCGTGCGCTTGATCGGCACGCCCGCGTCCATGAGCGCGAGGCAGCCGTTGCAGATCGACGCCATCGACGAGGAGCCGTTCGAGCCCATGATCTCGGAGACCACGCGGATCGAGTACGGGAAGTCGTCCGGCAGCACCTCCGCGAGCGAACGCTCGGCGAGGGCGCCGTGGCCGATCTCGCGGCGGCCCGTGGAGCCGAGGCGGCCGACCTCGCCCGTGCAGTAGGGCGGGAAGTTGTAGTGGAGGATGAAGCGCTGGCTCGTGGGCCCGCCCGTCACCGAGTCGAGGTCCTGCGCGTCCTTCTTCGAGCCGAGCGTGACCGTCGCGAAGGACTGCGTCTCGCCGCGCGAGAAGACCGCCGAGCCGTGCAGGCGCGGCAACACGCCGACCTGGGCGGCAAGGGGACGGATCTCGTGCTGGGCGCGGCCGTCGATGCGGAGGCCCTTTTCGAGGACGTTCTTGCGGACGGTCTCGATTTCGAGCGCGTCGAAGAGGTGGACGAAGCCGACGGCGTCGATCTCGGGCCACTTCTCGCTCACCTTCTTGAGCAGGTCCTCCTTGATCGCGGTGACCTGGCCCTGGCGTTCGAGTTTGCCCTTGATGAGGAGCGCGGCGGCGAGGGCCTCGCCGCCCTCCTTGCGCATGAAGTCCATCTTGTCCGCCGGCTGCGGGACGTCCTTGATGTCCTTGTCCGGCTTGCCGAGGGCGCGGCGCATCTCGATCTGGAGGTCGATGATCTTCTCGACTTCCTCGTGCGCGCGCTTGAGGGCCGCGAGGAAATCCTCGTCGGAGATCTCGGCGGCCGAGCCCTCCATCATGAGGAACTTGCCGCGAATGCCGGCGTAGAGGAGGTCGATGTCGCTCTTCGCCTTCTGCTCGTGCGTGGGGTTGATCACCCACTGGCCGTCCACGCGGCCGATGCGGACGCAGCCGATCGGGCCCATGAACGGGATCTCGCTGATGTGGAGCGCCGCCGAGGAGGCGTTCACGGCGAGGAAGTCCGCCTCGCGCGTCCCGTCCGACTGGATGAGCGTGGAGTTGACCTGCACGTCGTTGTAGTACCCGTCGGGGAAGAGCGGGCGGATCGGGCGGTCGCACATGCGGGCCGTCAGGATCTCCTTCGAGCTCGGGCGCGCCTCGCGCTTGAAGAAGCCGCCCGGGAACTTGCCCGCCGCGTAGAACTTCTCGCGGTACTCGCACTGGAGCGGGAAGAAGTCGATGCCCTCCCGGGGCTTGTCCGTGTTCGTGACGGCCGTGAAGACCGTCGTGTCGCCGTAGGAGCACGTCACCGCGCCTGCGGCCTGCTGGGCGAGGAGGCCCGTCTCGAAGACGAGGTCCTGCCCCGCGATGTTCACCTTGAACTGCTTTGCACCTTGCATGGGATGGTTCCAGTCCTTCTCTTTAGCGGCGGAGGCCGAGCTTCGCGATGAGGTCCTTGTACTTCGCCTCGTCCTCGCGCTTGAGGTAGTCGAGGAGCTTGCGGCGGTTGTTCACCATGCGCAGGAGGCCGTAGCGGCTCGAATGGTCCTGCTTGTTGGCCTTGAGGTGCTGCGTGAGCAGCTGGATCTTCTTCGTGAGCGTGGCAATCTGGACCTCGGAGGAACCGGTGTCACGGTCGTGACGCTGGAACTCGGAACGGACTGCAGCCTTGTCAATCTGACTCATTTTGTTCGAACTTTCTTGTTTGTTTTAACGCCTGGAACCATCCGACGCTACCCGGTGCGCGCGTGCGCAAGTTCGAACATCCGCAGGAACTGGCGGACGCCCGCAACGGGGAGATGTCTCCTAAGACGGTCGCAGGAAGGATGGGTAGTGTAGCACGTCCCCGGGCCGAAGTCAACGCCCCGTCGCGGGAAAAATCACGCGCAGGGGAGGGTCGCGCTCCTGCGCGACCGGGCACGTCACTTCGGCAGCACCTCCACCGGCAGACTGCGCGAGCCACACCGCCGCGCCGCCTCGTGCGTGGGGACCCACACGTCGACGTGGCGTCCCGTGACGGCGCCGCCCGTGTCCTCCACCACGCCCTCGCCGTAGCCTGGAATCCGAAGCCGCGTCCCGAACGGCAGCGCCCTTGGATCCGCCGCGACCGTCCCCGTGCGCGCCCGCGTGCCGCGCGCCGTCACGCCGACCTGCTTCCGCCGCCCCTTCAGCGGCCCCTGCGCGAAGACGGGCGGACCGAACCCGAACCAGCTGCGCCGCCACCCGCAGCACGTCCCGCAGTTGCAGTACCCCGTCACCCGCATGACCATCTGCGTCGCCACCTGGGTCGCCGCCGCCCCATTCCCATTCGGGGTCGCCCCAACCGACGGGACAGCCCCCGCCAACGCCGCCAGCATCACGCCGACCAGCACAAGGCCCGTGAGCCCCCTTCCCGTCCGTTCTTTCGTAGTCGTCTTCACACCGCGAGTATAGCACATTTGGGCGGGGGCGGGTGGTCGCGCGCGGGCGGCGGACGCAACAAGTTGCGTCCCTCCCGGGAGGGTCGCGCTTGTCGCGACCGAGGAGACTCGGCGCATGGCGTTACCGGGAGGGTCGCAACTTGTTGCGACCGAGGAGACTCGGCGCATGGCGTGACCGGGAGGGTCGCGCTTGTCGCGACCGAGGGGCTCGGCGCGTCCGACGTCCGCTAGCGCAGGATGAACGCGAGGCCCCGGCCGTCGGAAAGGACGTTCAGGACGCCCGTACCCGCGAAACGCACGTCGTTCCGGCGCGCCGCGCCGCTCGCCGAACTGCCCCAGGTGCCGGTGGGCTGGCGCACGCCGTCGAAGTAGAGGTCGTGGCACTTCTGCGGCACGCCGTCGCCCTCGACGAAGACGTCCGTCTGGCGGCCGATTGCGCCGCCGTGTTCGAGGACGAGCGTGCCGCCCTTCACGACGGCCGCCACCGCGTTCGTCCACGCGCCGTTCGGCGCGGCGAGCGTGAGGCGGCCCCGCGTGACCTGCACGGTCCCCGACGAGCAGCTCGTCGCCGTGAGGACGTGCGGGAAGTTGGCCACCCAGCCGACGTCGTCGAGCGAGATTCCCGCCCGGCCCGTGAACGCCACCTTGTTCGTGATGCCGACGTAGGGGACCTTGAGGTCCCCGTTGTCCCATGTCGCCGGGATGTGGTTCTGCGCGAGGTGGAGGAACGCGGGCGCGTCGCTCGTGACCGTGCCGGCGACGCCCTGGAGGACGCCGAGGGCCTGGTCGTTCCCGCAGAGGTCGAGCGTGAAGTCCGCAGTCTCCATCATGACGCGCGTCGCCTCACCGTTGTGGGCCAGCGCGTCGAGCGCATAGGGGACGCGCGTGCGGAGGCGGCCCGCCGACCAGAAGCTCGTGTTGCCGCTCACCTTGTTCTTCGCCGTCCACAGATCGACCGTCAGCCCCTTGGAATAGAGGCAAAAGCGGTCGTTCACCGTAAGCGGCGTGTTCGTGACGACAAGGTGCGCGGGCGCCCCATCCGCCGTTCTGAAGTTGACGTAGTTGAGGCCGGTCGCCCCCGCGAAGACGAGTTCGGCGTCCCGCTCCAGCATGACGTTCAGCGTGGCGTAGTGTCCGTTGACGACCGTGTGGCCGACGTATCCCTCGAAACGGTTCGTCGTCCCCGCCTCGACGGCGACGGTATTCGGTTCCGGCTTCTCGCCGTCTCCCCGGTAGTAGACGAGGGGACGCATGTTGACGCCGCCGCCGAAACGCAGTTTGACCCGCCGGAGGTCCACGTCGGTCGTCCCGGATGCCGCGCCCATCGCGCCGTCGCCCACGA
>CAKULR010000152.1 GCA_934667295.1 uncultured Kiritimatiellota bacterium | reverse complement strand
GTACTGGAGTGCCGTGGGGTTGATTCCGCGCCCGAAGAACGGGGTCATCGAGTTGACTCCGTTTGGGCGATTGGTTGCGGACAGGAAGATCTCGCAGACCGAGTTTGCGGCAATTACGATACGGACGTTTTGTCTACCAAACACGGCCATTCAATCATCCGATGAATGCGCGCTTTGGAAACAGGCGGGAATCTTCCTTCATCCACTACGGTTGGTTCTTGAGATTGTTCGTGCTTTGTGGCATGAATCTGGTGGTGGGCATATCACAAGGGACGAGCTGTTGGAAATTGTCGTGCCCTTGTCTGGGTGTCGGCAGACGACGCTTGAGGATTATGTCCGTTTCATCCGGGCCTTTCGTGATGGAAAGATCGACATCGCGGCCTGGCCGGATTGCTGTACGTCGGCCAATGACCATCGCATTGGACGGGAGTATCTTCTGTTCCTTTCAAACTACGGGTACCTCGTGCGGGAAGACGACGAGGGACGGGAACGGTTTGCCTACAATGATTTGCTCGATCACGAAATCGAGTCCTTGTTGGCCATGCCTTCAACAGACGGGTACGAAGAGCTTCTTCAGAACCTTCAGAAAACGGATGTCGTTTCGGAAATCGAACGTAAACGTGTGCAGTCGCTCCGGCGTCGTCCGAACCAGGCGCGTTTCCGGCGCGACGTCCTCGGAACGTCGCCGCGCTGCGTCATCACGAATGTGACGATGCCGGAAGTCCTGGAGGCGGCGCATATCATCCCCTACAAGTATCATGGCGAAGACACGCGGGCAAACGGTCTTCCCATGCGGATGGACATCCATCAGCTCTTTGATTCGGGGCATTTGCGCATTCACGAAAACGGCAGCGTCTATCTGACGGATCGCGCACGCATGGACTACGGTGCGACGATTCCGCCAAACATCCGTCTCCCGGACTGGATTAACCGTGATTTTGTTCGCTGGCGCTGGGAGAACTACAACGGCATGTGATATAATGGGGATGCACAGGGCGAAGCCTGAAGACATGAAGCCGATCAATACATCCATCTATGATTTTCCGACGCTTGTCCAGACGTATGTCTACGTCGACAAGACGGCGCAGATCTATGAACTCGCCAAGCCGGGCGCGGACATCCTCTATTATCTGCCGCGCCCGCGCCGTTTCGGCAAATCGCTTCTGTTGTCGACCCTGAGGGCGTTGTTCGAGGGGCGGCGTGCGCTGTTTCGCGGCCTTGCCATCGAGCGGACGGATTGGGACTGGGAACGGGAGGTCTACCCGGTTCTCCACCTCGACATGTCAAAGGTGTCGTCGAAGTCCGCCGCCGAACTGGATGTCGCGCTGAACGATTTCGTCAGAGGACACGCCGAGCGATTCGGCGCGCGCTTTGATTCCGGACTGCCCGCCCAGTCGAACTTCTCGAATCTGCTGGCGCATGTCCAGAAGACGTCCCCGAACGGGAAGTATGTCATGCTCATCGATGAATACGATGCGCCGATTTCGGGGCTCCTGGACTCGGCGGTTGATCGACGGGAACTGCCGCTGGCACGGAAAACGCTGCACGATTTCTATGTCCAGGCGAAGGCCGAGTGCGGCAGCATGCGCTTTCTGCTTGTGACGGGCGTTTCGAAATTTGCCAAGACGTCGATTTTCTCTGCGTTCAACAATCCGAAAGACCTCACATTTGATCGGCGGGCGGCGGACCTTCTCGGTTACACGCACGAGGAAATGGAGACGTATTTCCATGCGCACATCCAGGCGTTCGCCGATACGCGCGGCGAGACCTATGCCCAGTCGTTCGCGGATCTTCTTGGCTGGTATGACGGCTACCAGTTCTCGCCAGACCGCCCCGTCAAGATCGTGAACCCGGTTTCGCTCGGCAACGCGCTCGTCAATTGCCAGCTCCGAAACTACTGGGAGGCGACGGCGGGCTCAACGCTCATTTTCGATGCGCTCAAGGCGAAACACGCGATGCCGCAGGATTTTGAGGTCGAAGTGAAACTGAAGCGACTGGATGCTCCGGACGCGCTGACGGCGCCGCTGGTCGCCCTGCTCTTCCAGGGAGGGTACTTGACGCTCGATGCGCGCATTGACGACCAACGTGTGACCTTGCGGATCCCGAACAGGGAGGTGGCCGACTCGCTCTACGACGGCTACATCGCACAGGTGTTCGGCACGGACTTTGAAATCGACGATTTTGAGGATGATGCGGAAAAGATGGCGCACGTGCTTGCCGCCGAAGGGATTGGGGAGAAGTTCTCGGTATTTCTGAAGTCCGGTTTCTCGCGTTTGCCGCACGACTGGGTGGCGCGGGACGAGAAGGAGGCGAAGCGTGCGTTCGCGGCCTTCATGGCATTCACGCATGCGAGGCTCTATGGTGAGGCGCAGCAGGCAACAGGACGCCCCGATGCCGTTCTCGAAACGAAGAAGGGGATTTACGTGTTTGAGTTCAAGTATGGGAAGTCCGCCAAAATCGCACTTGAGCAGTGCCGTGCGCGGAACTATGCCGCCGCATTCATGGAAGACGCGCGTCCTGTCTATTACGTGGGCGTGAATTACAACCCCGCCGAGGGTGTGCGCACGGTCGATGCGGTGCTGTGTGAACCGGCGCATGTGCCCAATGTAGGTGAGTACGGGAACCATCATGCAGAATGACATGGGAAAAGGGCGGTTCATCACCTTCGAGGGGCCGGAGGGCGGGGGGAAGTCGACCCAGGTCCAGATGCTCGCGGAAGCCCTGCGGGCGGAGGGGCGGACGGTCCTCGTGACGCGCGAGCCCGGCGGGACGTTGCTTGCGGAGAAGATTCGCGGTCTTCTGCGCGAGGAGCTGGAGGATCCGCCGGTCACGCGCAGCGAGGTGCTGCTCTTCCTCGCGGCGCGCGCACAGGTCGTCGCGAACGTGATCCGTCCCGCGCTCGCGCGGGGCGAATGGGTGCTGTGCGACCGTTTCGCCGACTCGACCTTCGCCTACCAGGGCTACGGGCGCGGCATCGCGGTGGACCTGCTCCGGCAGCTCAACGACTTCGCGACGGAGGGCCTCGTACCCGACCTCACGGTTCTTCTTGACGTACCGCCCGAGGGGAGCCGTGCGCGCCTCGCCGCACGCCAGGCCGCGACGGCGACGGCGGCGGACCGCATCGAACGGGCCGGGGCGGAGTTCCACGCACGTCTGCGCGCGGGCTTCCTGGAACTTGCGCGGGCGGAACCGGCGCGTTTCGCCGTCATCGACGCTTCCCAGCCCCTCGCCGAGGTCTCGTGCCAGGTCCGTGCCGCCGTCCGAAGGGTGGAGTACAACCCGCAGGAATGTGCTGTTGTTTCGGCATGAAATATGTTGATTAACTCCGATGATTGATGCTCTCGCTACCGCTCCGCAGACTGCCTCTGGCTTCGCAGAAGCCAGTCACAAAACAATCACTTTCAAGGTCGTGACGTGCGAATGAAACAACCTTTGGCCGAAACATTCTGCGGAGCGGTAGCGAGAGCTACACGAATCGGAGTTTTTTCACCATTGGATAAAATCTACCTAATTAATTTTCGTATCTATAAACTCTAAACGGATTGGAGGCGATGGCATGATGTATCCTTTCTTGACACTGGATGACGGAACGGAAATCGTCCATTCGGAAGTGCTTTCGGATGGACGCGTGAAGGTCTACATGGAGAAGGCGGATGAGAAGGATGGCTTTCACCATGCAACGTGTTACCTTCCGCGTTATGAATGGGAGGATGTCGTTGGTTTTTCCGCCTCCGAAAAGGCTCGGCTTGAGCATGTGATTGAAACGACGGCGCACCTGATCCTTGAGTTTGCGGAGACCGGAGGATTCGACAATGCCTCAGGTTTTTAAGATTGGATCGCATTCGGACTGACAGGCAATGACGGTTGAGGCGGCATATACGCAGATCGAGAAGGCGGTGGGCGCGGGACGGCCCGCGAACGGCTACCTGATCGTGGGGGGCGTGCGCGGCATGGCGGCGGAGCTGGCGGAGCGCGTGCTGCGCCTCCTCTTCGGCGCGGGCGACCTGCGCGCGCATCCGGACATCCACCGGCTCGCCCCCGAGAAGAAGAGCCGCATCATCTCCGTGGAGGCGATGCGCACGCGCCTCATCGACCCGATGGGCGAGACGGCCTTCCAGGGCGGCTGGAAGGCGGGCGTCGTCTACGGTGCGGACCGCCTGAAGACGGAGAGTGCGAACGCCTTCCTCAAGACGCTGGAGGAACCGCCTCCGCAGACGCTCTTCCTGCTCCTGACCGAACAGCCCGAGCAGCTGCTGCCCACCATCATCTCGCGCTGCCAGCGCATCGACCTGCCGGACGCGCGGGCACGCGCGCTGGAGGAGCCGTACCGGGGACAGGTGCTGGACATCCTCGCGAGCGACCGCCTGAAGGGCGCGACGGCGAAGGCCGCCGCCGCCGGACGCCTGAACGCGGTGCTTGAACACCTCAAGGCGCGCGCGACGGAGCTTGTCGACGCGGAAACCGAAAGCGTGGACGAGGGGCCCGGCGAGGAGACGGGCAAGGAGGCCTACGCGGCGCTCGTCGCCGCGCGCTACAAGGACTTCCGGCGGGACTTCCCGGCGACGCTCATGGGC
>CAKULR010000151.1 GCA_934667295.1 uncultured Kiritimatiellota bacterium | reverse complement strand
TCTCGCCCGTGGGGATCTGCCCGGCGCCGAGCGGCGTGTAGCCGGTCGCGGCGAGCGTGAGGAGATGGTCCGTGACGGGGGCGCGGCGGTCGCCGCCCAGGTTGAAGTAGACGTGGTGCGTGAAGTTGACGGGCGTCGCCTTGTCCGTCACCGCCTCCCAGTCGATGCGCCAGACGTGCGTGCGCGAGAACGTGTACGTCACCTTCACGTCGAGCGTTCCGGGGAAGCCGCCCTCGCCGTCGGGGCTGCGGAGCGTCAGCACAAGGCCGTCCGAACCGTCCGCCGCCGTGCAGGGCGCCGCGTGCCAGACCTTGTCGTGGAAGCCCGCCGCGCCGCCGTGCAGGAGGCACGGGAGGCCGTCGGGACGGATGTTCGCGGGCAGTTCGTAGGTCCGCCCGTCCAGCGTGAAGCGCGCCGCCGCGATGCGGTTCGCGTAGCGTCCGATGAGCGAGCCGCCGAAGCCCGGCTTCGCAAAGTCGAGCGACAGGGCCACGTTCTCGCAGCGTCCCGCACGGTCCGGCACGGCGAGCCGCCGCACCTTCCCGCCGTAGTCCAGCACCTCCAGCTCGGCGCCGTCCGCGCCCTCCAGCGTGTAGGACGTGACCGCGCGGCCGTCCTGCGTCTTCCCGTATTCCGCAATCCTCATGTGTACACCTTCCAGTTCGTGGCGATGGACTCGCCGGGTTTCATCTGATATAGGGCGCGAAGTCGGCGAGGCGCACCAGGCGCGGAACCGCCTCCAGCGGGATGGACGCCCCGTAGCGCGCCTCCGTCTCCATCACGAGGCGCAGGTGCATCACGCTGTCCCACTCGGGAAGCGCGCCGTACGCCGTCTCCGGGCCGAGCGTCCCCTTCGGCACGCCCAGAACCTCCGCCGCAAATTCAAGAAACTCGTCCATACGCAGTGTCCCTCAAGGCTGTCCGTCGTGCGCCACCGCGATTTCGACGGCCGCGTCCGCAAGGCCGTCCGCCGAGACGACAAGCCGTCCCGTCCCCACCTCCGGACCCGCCTCGACGACCACGACGAGCGCGCCGTGGAACGACTTCATCGCGGGCTTCGTGAACGGTTCCAAGCTCGTCGCGTCGCCGTTGCACGCCGCCTTGAACGCCACGGCACCCGACGTCCGGACCGTGAGCGGCAACGCGGCGTCGGGGCAGGGCGTCCCGTCCGCATCGACGACGCGCACGGTCGCGAACGCGAGATCGGGCGTCGTGCCGTCCGTCGTGCGCGCCAGCGTCGCGCGGTCCAGCGTGACGTCGAGGCGGTGCGGCGCGCCCGCCGTCTTCACGACCTCCTCGGCGGCGGCCTTCCCGTCCGCGTCGTAGGCGACGACCTTCAGTTCGCCGGGCTGGTAGACGACCTCGTTCCAGCGCAGACGGTAGCGGTCGAGGCGCGAGGCGGCGTTCCGCGTGCGGCGGCCCTGCGAGACGCCGTTCACGAACAGTTCGGCGCTCGGGTAGGAGGTGTAGCAGTAGACGGGCGTGACCTGCCCTTCGCGTCCGGGCCAGATCCAGTGCGGCACGAGGTGGAGCGTGGGCGAGGATGCGTTCCAGCGGCTGCGGTAGAGCCAGGCGCGGTCCTTGGGCAGACCGGCCAGGTCGTAGATGCCGAAGTAGGAGCTGCGGGAGGGCCAGTATTCGTTGTAGGGCGTGGGTTCGCCGAGGTAGTCGAAGCCGGTCCAGACGAACTCGCCGATCGTCCAGGGCGCGTCGTCCTGCATCGCCCAGTCGTCGTCCGGCAGGTTGCTCCACGGACACCACTCCACGTCGTAGCCCGAGCACTGTCCGTCGGGGTGCTGCGCCCCGGCCTTCGGCACGACGGGGAACTTGTAGACGCCCCGGCTCGAAACGGTCGAGGCCGTCTCGCTGCCGAGGATGAAGCCGTGCGGCGCGTTCGTGTAGGCGTGTTGGTAGCGGTGGAGGCGGTAGTTGAGCCCCACCACGTCCATCTGCTGCAGCACGCCCGTGCGCACGGCGTGGTCCACCTGGTCGAGCCCCTGCGTGACGGGGCGCGTCGGGTCCAGGGCGTGGCAGAGGTCCTGCATCCGGCGCGTGAGGTCGAGGCCGTCCGGCAGGTTCTGCTCGGGCACCTCGTTGCCGATGGACCACATCACGATCGAGGGGTGGTTGCGGTGGTTGAGGACGAGGTTCGTGAGGTCGCGCGCCCACCAGTCCGCGAAGAACCGCGCATAGCCGTTCTTGCACTTCGGATACGCCCACATGTCGAAGCTCTCCGCCATCACGAGCATCCCCATCTCGTCGCAGATGTCCATCTGCCACGACGCGGGCATGTTGTGGGCCGTGCGGATCGCGTCGCACCCCATGTCCTTCAGGAGGCGCACCTGGCGGCGGAACGCGGCGCGGTTGAACGCCGCGCCGAGCGGACCGAGGTCGTGGTGCAGGCACACGCCCCTGAACTTCCGCACGACGCCGTTGAGCCGGAACCCCTCCGCCGTCGCCGAAACCGTGCGGATGCCGAAGCGCGTCGTGCGCCGGTCCCGGACACGCCCCTTCACGACGAACTCGGAGACGAGCGTGTAGAGGTGCGGCGTCTCGGGCGTCCAGAGGCGCGGCGCCGGCACGTCGAGGACGCCCGTCACCTCCGCAAGGCGCGCGGCATCGCGCGAAACCGTCGCGACCGGCTTCCCGTCCGGATCGCGCACCGGCCACCGCACTTCGGCCTGCTCCGCCGTCCCCCGCAGGGCCTCCGTCGCCGTCACGCGCGCGCCCGTGGCCGACAGCACCGTCGTCCGCACGAAGGTCCCCCACGTCTTCAGCCCCACCTTCGGACCCGTCACGAGCGTGACGGGCCGGTAGAGTCCCGCCCCCGGATACCACCGCGAGCTTTCGGGAACGTTCTGCAAATGGACCGCGAGCGCATGCGTCGTCTTGCCGGGCTTCAGGAAGCGCGAGATGTCGACGGTGAACGCATTGTAGCCGAGCGCCCAGAAACCGGCCTCCTGCCCGTCGACGTAGACGCGCGGCTCGGCCATCGCGCCGTCGAAGACGAGTTCCGCGTGCTCCGTCCCCTCCGGCACGGTGAACGTGCGGCGGTACCAGCCCTCGCCCAGCCACGGAAGCGACCCCGTGCGCCCCGTCTTCTCGGTCGCCTTCGTCTCGCCGTCCTGCACGACGCGCACGGTCTGCTTGTCGATCTCCTTGTCGAACGGCCCCGCGATGGCCCAGTCGTGCGGCACGCGCACGGCCTCCCACGCCGCGTCGTCGAACGCCGCCGCCTCGGCGCCGGGCGCGGACCCGCGGTGGAACCGCCAGCCGGTGAGAAGCGGCGTCTCGCCCGCCCCCGCGACGAGGGCGAGGAGGCCGAGCAGGAAACAGGAAACGGAGGACATCAGGGGCATTGTGGCTCTCATGCCCCGATTATAGCACAATTACGGACGCCGTGCGTGGACGCTGCCGTCGTTCGGGACGGACTGCACGGCCATCAGCAGGTCGTGGCTCTCGCCCGGCTTCAGGTCGTACCCCGCCTCGTCCGGCGTCGAGCACGGCTCCATGCAGACGAACCGCCGCCAGCCGTCCACGCCGAACGCCGCCACCTGGTCCGCGCTCTCCTCGCCCGGGGTCCAGACGACGAGCCGCGCATTACCGCGCGAGACGACCGCGATGGCGCGGTTGAGCCCGTGGTCCATCAGCACGTACTCGCGCTTCGTGACCTGGTAGATCTTGCTGCCGGCCTCGCGCACCGCGTAGCTTCCCGTCCACGTGCGCACCCCCTTCTCGGGCGCGCGCGTATCCGTGAACTCGCAGCCGTCCACGCCCAGCACCTCGGCCTGGTCCCGCTCCCGCACGAGGAAGTAGGGATGGAAGCCCTCCGTGACATGGAACGCCTCCGTCCCCGTGTTCGTCGCGCGCAGGGCGAGCGTGAGCTTCATCGACACGGAGACCTTCAGCTCCAGCGCGAAGTCGTGCGGCCACGCCTTCCGCGTCTCCGCGTCGCTCTCCAGCGCGAGCGTGATCTCCGTCACGTCCTCGGAATATTCCGAACCCGTCACGCGCCACCGCGCGTAGCGCGCGACGCCGTGCAGCTTCGAGCCGGCCGGACCGCAGCGCGCGAACCACGGCCAGCACACGGGGATGCCGCCGTGGATCTCCTCGCCCGCCGGCGTCTCGTCGTAGGGATGCGGCAGGTAGAGGACAGGCGGGTTGCCCGTCGGACGGTACGAGAGCGTCTGCGCGCCGAAGAGCGCGATTTCGGCCGAGCCGTACTGGTTCGCGAGCACGACGATCGGCGCGTCGTGCCCCGAGGGGCGGAACACGATGCGCCCGGGCGCGCCGAACTGGCGGTTCAGGGTTTCGCAGTCGGCATTGCGGGGTGCTTTCATCACTTCACCTCCTGTACGTCCGGAGCGGATCCGCCCTTCTCGGCAAAAGGGCCGCAGTGCAGCCTCCAGCACACGCCGGCGGCCGCCGCCACGCCCAGCAGCGCGGCGAGCAGCAGACAGCCCAGCACGCCGTGCCGGGCGTAGGGGTCGCGCGCGACGGCGGCGCCCGCCGGGAGGGACGCCCGGCGCGTGAACGTGCGCGCGAGCCCCACCGAGAACGTGAGCGGGCGGTTCACCGCCCACCCGCCGGCGT
>CAKULR010000150.1 GCA_934667295.1 uncultured Kiritimatiellota bacterium | reverse complement strand
TCCGCGCGGCGGCCACGGCGTTCGGCACGCGCGAGTTCGTGCTGTCCCTGCCGCTTTCGAAGTTGCTCGTGAAGACGGTGCGCCTGCCCGTGGAGGCGCGCGACGATCTGCTGGGCGCGGCGCAGCTGGAGCTGGACGGCATTTCGCCCTTCCCCGACGAAGTGTTGACGCCGGGCGTGGAGGTGGTGGCCGAGACGGACAAGGAACTGGTCGTCCTCGTCGCCGCGCTGCCCGAGGCGGCGTCCGCCGAGGTGAGCGCCGCGCTCGCCGCCGCGAAGGTCCATGTGCTGCGGACGGACGCGACGGCGCGGGGGTGGCTGCGCGGCCTGTGGCCGCAGCTCTGCGCGACGCCGCACGTCGCGCGGCGGATCGTTCTGCGGGACCTGGACGGCGGATGGGACCTCGCGGTGCTCGACGAGGGTGCCCCCACGTTCCTGCGCGGCATCGGGTCCGTCGCCGGCCCCGCCGAACTCGGCCGCGAGGTCATGCTGAGCCTGCTCGCGCTGGACGGCGGGCGCGGGGACGGGGACGAGGTGGTCGTCTGCGCGCGGGGCGAGCCGGACGCGGCGGTTCTCGCGAAGCTGGCCGACTTCGGGCCCGTGCGCACCGTTCTCGTCGAGGACGACTTCGCGGGTGTGGAGGGCTCGGCCCGCCGCGTCGTGGAGGGTTCGGCCCTGGACGTGACGCCCGCCGCGTGGGTGGAGGCGCGCACGGAGAACCGCTTCCGCCGCAAGCTGTTCGCGGGGCTGGCCGTCGCGGGCGGCGTGTGGCTCGCGCTGATGGCCGTGCTCTTCGGCGTGGACACGGCGTACGATCTGCTGGCGGACCACCAGAAGTCCCTGCAGCGGGACCGCCGGCACGCGGCCGCGTTCCGGGAGGTCGCCGACATGACGAACCGCGTGGCGCTCATCGAGCGGTATGCGGACCACGCGCACGGCGCGCTGGAGGTGCTGAAGACGGTGTCGGACTGCCTGCCGCCGTCGGAGGAGATGGCCTTCCGCACGTTCCAGTACCGCCGCGACGAGAGCGTGCGCGTGAACGGCAGCGCGGCGGAACGCGAAGACCTGCGGTCGTTCACGGAACGGCTGGAGGCGGCGACGTTCGAGGACGACGAGGGGACGCCGGTGTTCGCGAAGGTGCAGCAGTCCGGCGGCGAGACGCCGACGAAGAAGGGCGTGCGCTTCGCGATCGAGTGCTTCTTCCACGGCGAGGACGGGGAAGCGTCCGGAAGGAGGGGGAAATGAGCCTGTCGACGATGTCCCGCCGCGAGCGCACGGCGTTCGCGGTGCTGGGGATGGTGGCGCTGTACGGCCTTGCCGTGCTGCTGTTCTTCACGGGGCGCGAGGCGGCGTGGGCGAAGGCCCGCAAGGCATACGCGCGCGAGGCGAAGACGTACGCCCGCCAGCGCGCGCTCATCGGCGAGCGGGCCGCGTGGCAGCGGCGCGCCGAGGAGGTGAGCGTGAAGATGCCGACGGCGGGCGAGGACGAGTCCACGCAGACGCGCTGGCAGCGCATCCTCGAACGCATCGCGGGTGAGCACAGCGTGAGCATCCTCGGCGAGCAGCCGAAGGACGAGGAGGAGCACGGCGGCGTGTGGGAGATGCCCATCGAGGTCAAGTACGAGGCCTCCCTCGAACGGCTCGTCGAATTCCTCTACGCGCTCGAACACGCCGAGGACGCCATGTTCGACGTACGCGACATCGACATTTCATCCAAGAACACCGGGTACCTCTCCGGGAAACTCACGTTGACCTGTGCCTACATGAAAGGATCTTCCAAATGACCAGAATCGCCTCCAGATGGACGCTCGCCGTCCTCGTCGCGTGCGTTGCGGGGGCGCTCTGCGCCCAGGGATTGCGCCGCGCCGGCACGCTCGGCGCGCGGTCCGGACGGCCCGGCGGCGCGGCGCGCGCGCAGGCCACCGCCGAGGCGGCCGCCACCACCGAGGAGATGCTCAAGGAGATCCCCAAGGGCACGAACGGCGTACCGACGCGCCTCGCGTTCGACCAGGCGCCGCTGGAGGTGCTGCTCTACGCCTACGCGGACGTGGCGGGGAAGATCCTCCTGCCCGCCCCGAACCTGCCGAAGACGCAGGTCACGCTCAAGACGTTCGAGGACCGCGAACTCACGAAGGAGCAGTACCTGACGGCGATCGAGGCGACGCTTACGATGAACGGCGTCGTGATCGAGCCCTTCGACAAGATCTTCCTCCGGGCCTTCGAGCGCAAGAGCGTGCGCACGCAGGGCATCCGCACCGCGATGGAGATGCCCGCCACGAACGCCGTCCCCGAGAAGGGCCGCGTCATCAGCCAGCTCATCCGTTTGCGGCACATCACGGCGGAGGAGGCACAGAAGGCGCTGGAGGGCTTCAAGGACCCGAACGGCCTCTTCCAGGTGTTCGAGCGCAACAACACGATCCTCGTCACCGACACGCAGGAGAACATCAACCGGATGCTGGAGGTCGTGCGCGAGCTCGACGTGGCGAACCCCGTCCTCGAAGACGTCTTCGTGCGCCAGATCCAGTTCGCCGTCGCGACGGAGATCAAGACGGCCCTTGAGACGATCGTCACCGAATCGCAGAAGGAGGGGCAGCAGGCGACCTCGGGCCCGAAGGCGAGCGGCGCGCCCGGCTTCGCCTCCTCGCGTCCCGCCACGCCGCAGCCGGGCCGCCTCCTGAACCTCAACAACCGCCCGGGCCTCAACAAGCCCGAGCCCCCGGCGCCGAACGTGACGATGATGGCCCAGGTCTCCGACGCCGACCGCGGCATGATCCGGGGCAAGGTGCTCATCCTCGCCGACGACCGCTCGAACAAGCTCATCGTCATCACGGCGAAGACGAACATGGACTTCTTCGACAAGGTGATCGAGACGCTGGACGTGGAGACGACGCCGGAGGTGAACGTGGAGGTCATCCGCCTCAAGTACGCCGACGCCGAGGACGTCGCCTCGATGCTGAACGACCTCATCGGAAACGGCTCGTCCTCCTCGCAGGCCAAGAACAACCAGAACGCGAACGCCGCGAAGAACGGCGCCGCGAACCGGAACCTCACGCAGACGCGCCCCGGCGCGGGCGGCGCGACCCGCCCGCCGACGGCGACGCCCCCCACCTTCTCGAAGACCGCCGCCTCCACGCTCGGCGAACTCAACAAGGACAACATCAAGATCCTCGCCGACAAGCGCATCAACGGCATCGTCGTGATGGCCCGCCGGGCCGACATGAAGGCCGTCAAGGAGGTCATCGAGGACATGGACGTGAAGCTCTCGCAGGTGCTGATCGAGACCGTCATCGTGCAGGTCGAACTCGGCGACGACCTCCAGACCGGCATCGACTGGGTGCAGCGCGGACGGCAGAAGGTGACGACGCGCGAGCGGATGACCGATTCGTCCGGGAACGAGCTTTTCTGGGTGTTGGACGACGACGGGAAGCCGACGACTTCGACGACGACGACGGATACGGGCTTTGCGGCGTTCCATTCCGTCTCCCGGATGGTGCGCGACGGCTTCTACAACAACGGGCACTACATGCTCGGCGGAGGCGGTGGGTCTGGGACGTCGGCGCTCGGCAGCCTCGTCGGCGCGGCGGTGGCGGCGAGCACGAACGGTACGGCCGCGACGGCGGCGAACCCGATCGGCGGCGGGCTCAACTACCTCCTCAAGAGCGACAAGCTCAACATCGCCGCCGTCATCCAGGCGTCGAAGGGCGACAGCCGCACGAAGGTGCTCGCCTCGCCGATCCTCATGACGGTGGACAACAAGGAGGCGACCATCGAGGCGACCGACATGATCTACCTCTTCAGCGGCTACCAGTATTCCGGCTCGACGTATTCGGGCACGCAGGTGCGCAACTACGAGAAGCGCGACATCGGCCTCACGGTGAAGGTGACGCCGAAGATCAACCCGAACGGCACGGTCATGCTGACGGTGGAGCAGACGTTCGAGACGCAGGGCGCGGACCAGAACGTGCCGAACGAATCGGGCGGCACCGACCCCTACGCGACCGTCACGACGCGCAAGATCTCCAGCGATGTCTCCGTCGAGAACCGCCAGACGGTCGTGATGGGCGGCCTCACGAAGAAGACGAACGTCGAGAGCGAAAGCGGCATCCCGATTCTGCAGGACATCCCCTGGATCGGCAAGTGGCTCTTCGGCAGCGTGAGCCAGAAGGAGGCGCGGTCCGAACTGCTCGTCTTCATGACGCCCTACGTGCTGGACGACGCCGACGCCGCGCAGGCCGAGGCGCTGCGCCGCAAGAAGGCGCTCAGCGATCCGCGTCCCTGGGAGGACAGCGGCTGGTCGGCCTCGCCCCTCGCCGATCCCGTTTCGAAGAAGGAGCAGCTGCGCCGCCTGAACGACGAGTGGCGGAAGCAGGACGAGGAGCGCCAGAACCAGAAGGCGATCGAGGAGGCGCGCGAGAAGCGGGCGAAGAAGCTCGCCGAGATGGACGCAGAGGAGCGCCGCGCCTGGGCCGAGAAGCACCAGAAGGAGATCCTGGAGGAGAAGGAACGCTTCGAGGGCGAGCAGAAGGACCTGCGCGAAATCATCGACGCCATCCGCGCGAAGCACGGCGACGCCGTCCAGGCCGACCTGGAGGCCCAGGAGAAGCCCCAGAAGTGACGGGGAC
>CAKULR010000149.1 GCA_934667295.1 uncultured Kiritimatiellota bacterium | reverse complement strand
GGAGGGGATTGGGGGCGAGAGGGTTTGAATCCCTTGTTTTGTAGGGGCTTCATTATGGTTCGAGTTGTTTCATTCTGATTAAGATAGTTAGGTTCTAATGGCGGGATTTGCGCAAATTCGACCGAAATGATATACTGTCCGCCGTTTCCGCCCCGTGGGGGCTTTGAGTGCAATGCGAGAGATGAGGACGAAATGGCAGACCAAGCCGAGAAGCTGTATTTAGGCATAGACATCGGTTCGACGACCTACAAGGCCGTCGTGCTCTCGCAGGGCGGGAAGGTGTTGGCGACGACGTATCAGCGCACGCAGCCGGTCGATTCGGGGCGACTCGCCTGTACGGGGCGGTGCAGTGGGTGCGGGAACTGCAGCATGGGTGCGGTGCGCAAGACGACGGACGACTTCCTCAAGAAGGCGGGGTTCACGTTCAGGGACATGGCGGCGATCGTCGTGACGGGCAGCCAGATCGTCGACGACACGAACCGCTTCATCCCGTTCGACTTCCAGGTGAGCGAGGTGTCGGCGCACGTCGCGGGGGCGAAGTTCTTCTATCCGGACGTGGACGCGATCATCGACTGCGGCGGGCAGGACTCCAAGTGCATGGTGTTCAACCCGAAGATGGACCTCTGGACGTCGATGATGTCCGGCGTGTGCGCGGCCGGGACGGGCAGCTACCTCGACAGCGTGGCGGCGAAGCTCGGCGTGCCGGTGGAGGAGATCGCGGGGAAGGTCAACTACGACTCCACGACCGAGTTCAGCTCCGTCTGCGCGGTCCTTTCGGCCACGTCGATCAACAAGTTCAAGAACCGCATCCCGATCGGCGACCTCCTCGCGGGGGCGTGCCGCGCGCAGGCGCGCACGATCCTCAACAGCGTGGGGCAGTTGTTGCTGCACCGTCCCGGCCGGCGGATCCTCTTCCAGGGGGGCGTGGCCTCGAACGGCGCGGTGGCGCACTACCTGCGCGAGCTGACGGGGAGCGACATCGTGATCCCGGAACACCACCAGGTGATGGGGGCCCTGGGGGCGGCGTGCCTTGCGCGCGACTACGCGGGGCTCAAGAAGGACGGGGCGGGCCGGGAGAAGGTCCAGTACGAGCCGTCGCGCGGCGAGTCCGTGCGGCTGCGCGTGAAGTCCACGAAGCGCGACTTCTTCTCGACGGACAAATCGAAGCCGCTCGTGTGGCGCAACCTCTTCTTCCCCACCGAGATCCTGAACGCGATGGGCTGCCGCATCCGCACGCTGGAGACCTACGCGGCGCTCTTCGGGCGCAAGGCGGACAAGGTGAAGGAGGCGCTGGGCCGCGCCGCGCAGAAGGGCTTCGACGGGCAGACCTGCTCGTTCCTCCGCATGCTGGAGGGGATGGAGCTCGAAAAGCCGGACTACGTGGTCTCCACCATGCAGCCCTGCCAGCAGGCGGAGCGCGTGTTCGCGGACCTCGTGCGCGAGCACAACATCCCCGACCGCCTCTACTCCCTGCAGACGCCGATCAACGGGCACAGCCGCAACGCCGTGGAGATGATGGCGGATGGCCTTGCGGAGTCCGTCTCGCTGATGGAGAAGGCCTTCGGGTGCAGGCTCGACCCCGCGCGCCTCGAAGAGGCGTGCGTCCTCTCCAACGAGGCCGCCGCGCTCGCGAAGAAGTGCGCCCACCTGCGCTTCACCTCGCCGCCGCTCGTGCGGGGCAGCGAGGCGATCTACAACGCCGTCGTCTTCTCGCAGCTCTGGGGCACGCAGGACCTCGTGGACATCCAGCGGGCGTACTACGAGGAACTGCTCGCGAAGAAGGAGTGGGCCGAGAAGCGCTACGCGCTCGGCGACACGCACCGCCTCCTCTGGCTGCACCTGCCGCCGTTCTACGACTCGAAGCACCTCGACTTCGTGGAGAAGACCTGCAATGCGCCCATCGTCTTCGAGGAGACGAACTTCGTCGCGTGGGAGCCGCTGGATCCGAAGGACCCCTACCGTTCGCTCGCGAAGAAGCTCCTGCAGTCGGGTTTCCTCGACCCGTCGCTGCGCGTGGAGTACGTGAAGAGGGCCATCCCGGCCGGCCAGTTCAACGGCGTCATCCTCTACACGCACGGGTTCGGGCGCTGCTCGCTGGCGGACCGCGCCTTCTCGAAGCAGCTGCGCGAGACGCTGGACGCGGTCGGCGTGCCGCTGCTCGCCCTGGAGGGCGACTGCATGGACGCCTCCATCGACCCCTGTTCCACGGTCACGAAGATCGCCTCCTTCGTGGAGGCGCTGAACTTCAAGCGGTACGGCAACATCTTCGGCGTCGGCGGGAAGCGGGCCAACGCCTAGCCGAAGCGAAAGGAGCGGAACATGAAGAAGCGGATCCTTCTGGCGGTGTGCGCGGTCGGCGCCCTCGTGGCGCTGCAGGCGCAGTCCCCCGCCCACGACGCGCTGAAGCGGGAGATCGCCGAACTGCGGAAGAAGCCCGTCGTGTGCGAGCTGCCGCCCTACCTCGCAGAGAACGAGGACTTCGACGCGGTGTGCCAGAAGGCGGGCGAGGCGAACAGGAAGGTGTTCGTCTCCATCGGGCGCGAGGTGTGCGGACGCTGCCAGCGCTTCTACGAGCTCGTGCGGCGGGGCGAGGTGCGCATCGACACGAATGCGTTCGTGTTCGTGCGGCTCAACATCGACGAACCGGCGCAGCGGGAGTATTTCTTCGGCACGTTCGAACCGCCGGACAACCGGCTTCCGTTCGTGGGGGTGACGGACGCGGCGCGCTCCGAGATCCGTCCCTGCCTGTCGGGCGCGCCGTCCGCTGCGGACTACCAGAAGCTCATGCGGACAAAGTGACGCCGTGGGCGCGGCGGATCCCATCGGCTTTTTCGACAGCGGCGTGGGCGGGCTCTGCGTGCGCGACGCCGTGCGTGTCCTGTTGCCGCGCGAGGACACCGTCTACATCGCGGACTCCGCGCACTGCCCCTACGGCAACACGCCGGCAGCGGAGATCCGCGCGCTCGCGCGCGGACACGTCCGCACGCTGCTCGCGCAGGGCTGCAATCTCGTGGTCGTGGCGTGCAACACGGCGACGGCGGCGGCGATCGACGCCCTGCGTGCGGAATGGCCGGACGTGCCGTTCGTGGGCATGGAGCCGGCGGTGAAGCCGGCGGCCCTCTGTTCGCGGACGGGCGTGGTGGGTGTGCTCGCGACGCAGGGGACGTTCAACGGGCGGCTCTACCGCGAGACGCGCGCGCGCTTCGCGAAGAGGACGACGGTGTTGGCCGTGGTCGCGGACGAATTCGTCACGCTCGTCGAGCGTGGCGAACTGGACGGCGCGCGCGCGGAGGCGTGCGTGCGCGCGACGGTGGAACCGCTCCTCGCGGCGGGCGCGGACCATCTTGTGCTCGGCTGCACGCACGTCCCGCACCTCGCGCCGCTCATCGCGCGCGTCGCGGCGGGGCGGGCGACGGTGGTCGATCCCTCCGCCGCCGGGGCGCGACAGGTCCGGCGGCTCCTCGCGGCGCGCGGTCTGCTCAACCCCTCCGGCGGTGCGCGCCATGCCTTCGTCCGCACGCCGCACGACCCGGGGGCGGAGGACGGGGTGCTGTTGACGGGGGCGAAGGGCGTTTGATAGAATCTCGAACGGTGCGTGGACCGTGGATGGCTGCGGACGGCGCGTCGGAAAAGGATTTGCTTGAATGTTTGGAAACGAGGAGGGGCTATGAAGAAGACGATGCGCTGTATTTTGTGGCTGGGCGTGGCATGCGCGGTGCTGGGGCTTGCGCTGTGTGCGGGGTGCGGCGAGGCGGAGGGGCCGCTAATGGACGGCTCGGCGGTTGCGGACGCGATGAGCCAGATGGTGCCGGAGGCGAAGGAGGACGGTGCGCAGGTGCTGGACTGGCTGATGCGCAGTCCGCTTGCCCAGGGCATGGCCGGTGGCCTTGTGCTCGTAGTGCTGCTCGTGCTGCTGAAGTTCGTGACGAAGGTCGTCAAGGTGATCGTGCAGTTGCTCATCCTCGTGACGCTTGTGCTGCTGTTGGTCGCGGGATATTTCGGTTGGAAGAACCGCAAGGTCGTTGTGGACGGCGCCCGCGAAGCCGCCGAACGTGTCAAGGCCCGCGCCACCGACGGCTGGAAACTCGTTGAACCCTTCGTCCAGCGGGATGTTCACACCCCCGCACGCCCCTAACCATCCGCCGGGACCAGTCCCCCTGAATACGAATGGGGCCAGTTCCCCTTTTGAGTCCGTACGCGAAGTACCCGCGCCGCCCTCGGCGCGTGGCGTACTGGCGTGTTGAATGCAATTGGGGACGATACGATTGAGAGCAGTCCCAAGTCGCGATCCACCGGGGCCAGTCCCCCCTATGTGTGGGCTCATTGACCTCCGGTCGGTTAACACGGAGTACGCTGAGGCACGAGGACACGGAGCATGTTTTTAAGATTGGCTTTACGTGCGCACCGTCTCATCCACGACCCCATCCACACGGGAGAGGATGATGTTCCTGTACATGGGAGGGTCGCGCTCCTGCGCGACCGGTACGAATGGGGCCAGTCCCCCTGAAGATTGAGTCCAGTCCCTCCCTCTGAGTCCATACGCGAAGTATCCGCGCCGCCCTCGGCGCGTGGCGCACTGGTGTGCTGGGATTCGTGGACGTACAGGAATGCATCCTTCCCTGAGTTTCGGGGATTACCCCCCC
>CAKULR010000148.1 GCA_934667295.1 uncultured Kiritimatiellota bacterium | reverse complement strand
AGATGCAGCGCCGCGGCCAGGGCGTGCTCCACGCCTGCGCGGCGCTGGGACAGAAAAATCCCGTCCTCTCGATCCACGACATCGGCGCGGGCGGCCTCTCGAACGGCTGCCCCGAACTCGTGGAGGCGACGGGCGGGCGCTTCGAGCTGCGCAAGGTCCACAACGAGGAGCCCTCCATGAACCCGATGGAGATCTGGTGCTGCGAGGCCCAGGAGCGCTACGTGCTCGCGCTGCGGCGCGACGCGCGCGCGGCCTTCGAGGAGCTGTGCGCGCGCGAGCGCTGCCCCGTCGCGTTCATCGGCGAGGCGACGGGCGATGGACGCCTCGTCCTCGAAGACGACTACTTCCACGACAGGCCGATCGACATGGACATCAAGGTCCTGCTCGGCAAGCCCCCGCGCATGGTGCGCGACGTGACGCGCGTCGCGACGCCCCACGAGAAGCTGAACCTCAAGGAGGTGAAGCCGCAGGACGCCTTCTTCCGCCTCCTGCACCTACCGACGATCGCGGACAAGACGTTCCTCGTCACGATCACCGACCGCTCCGTCACGGGCCTCGTCGCGCGCGACCAGATGGTGGGCCCCTACCAGCTGCCCGCCGCCGACTGCGCCGTCACCACGATGGGCTACAAGACGCTCCACGGACAGGCGATGGCGACCGGCGAGCGCACGCCCGTCGCGCTGCTCGACGGCCCCGCCTCCGCGCGCCTCGCGATCACCGAGGCCCTGACGAACCTCGCGGCGGCCGACTGCGGCACGATCCGGAACGTGCGCCTCTCCGCCAACTGGATGGCGCCGTGCGGCGAGCCCGGCGAGGACGCAAACCTCTACGATACCGTCCAGGAGGCCGGCCTCAACTTCTGTCCCGCCCTCGGCATCTCGATTCCCGTGGGCAAAGACTCCTGCTCGATGCACACGACGTGGACCGACTCGAAGGGCGCCGCGCACCGCCAGGTGGCGCCGCTCTCGCTCGTTGTCTCGTCCTTCTCGCCCGTGGAGGACGTGACGGGGACGCTCACGCCGGACTTGAAGCCCGGTGCCTCGAAGCTCGTCTACATCGACCTCGGGCACGGCGCGAACCGCCTTGGCGCCTCCTGCCTCGCGCAGGTCTACAACCAGCTCGGCGACGAGCCCGCCGACGCGGACGCGCCGAGCGTGAAGGCGTTCTTCAACGCGATGCAGAAGATCGTCGCCGCCCGCCTCGCGCTCGCCTACCACGACCGCAGCGACGGCGGCCTTGCCGTCACGCTTGCCGAGATGGCGATCACGGGCGGACGCGGCCTCGCCGCGACGCTGCCGGACGGCGATGCGCTCTCGGCGCTCTTCAGCGAGGAGCCGGGCGCCGTCCTCCAGGTGGCCGACGACAGGCTCACCGATGTCCTCGCGGTCTTCCGCAAGGCCGGCCTCGCCGACGACGTCCACGTCATCGGCGCGCCGACCGACGACCGCGCGTTCACGATTGTCGTGGGCTGCCGCCGCGCGCTCGCCACCACCGTCACGGAGATCCGCCGCGCCTGGAGCGAGACGACCTACCGCATGCAGGCGCGCCGCGACAATCCCGCGACCGCCCTGGAGGAATACGACAACGGCCTCGACGAGACGGATCCCGGTCTCTCCTTCGCGCTCACCTACGATCCCGACGCGAAGGTCCGGACCGTGCGCGGCAAGGCGAAGCCGCGCATCGCGATCCTGCGCGAGCAGGGCGTGAACGGCCACGTCGAGATGGGCGCGGCGTTCGCGCTCGCGGGCTTCGAGAGCGTGGACGTCCACATGACGGACCTCCTCGCGGGCCGCGTGGACCTCGCCGACTTCCAGGGCCTCGTCGCGTGCGGCGGCTTCAGCTACGGCGACGTGCTCGGTGCGGGTTCGGGCTGGGCGCGCTCGATCCTCTTCAACCGCAGGCTGAAGGCGATGTTCAAGGCGTTCTTCCACCGCAGGGGCACCTTCTCGCTCGGCGTGTGCAACGGCTGCCAGATGCTCTCGCAGCTCAAGGACCTCATTCCGGGGGCGCAGGACTGGCCGCAGTTCAAGCGCAACACGTCCGAACAGTTCGAGGCGCGCTTCTGCACGCTCGAAGTGCTCGATTCGCCCTCGATCTTCTTCAGGGGCATGGCCGGGAGCCGCGTACCGATCGCCGTCGCGCACGGCGAGGGGCGCGTTGTCTTCCCCGAAGGCGTGGATGGCGCGAAGGCGAAGGCGGCCCTCCGCTACGTGGACGGGCGCGGCGCGGCGACCGAGCGCTATCCGTGGAACCCGAACGGTTCGGCGGGCGGCCTCACGGCCTTCACGACGAAGGACGGGCGCGCGACGATCAGGATGCCGCACCCGGAGCGCGGCTTCCGCGCCTGCCAGTTGTCGTATCGCGGGGGCCTCTTCAACGGCGAGGCGGGTCCGTGGATGCGGATGTTCCGCAACGCCTATGCGTTCGCGATGGAGAATGCGTAATCCCCATGGACGAGAAGCTGACATTCGAGGAGGCGCTCCGGAAGCTTGAGAAGCTGGTGGGCGAGATGGAGGGCGGGACGCTGCCGCTCGGCGAGATGATGAAGCGCTTCGAGGAGGGGCGCAGGCTCTCCGCGTTCTGCACCGCCGAACTGGAGTCCATCCGCCAGCGCGTGGAGAAGGTCGTCTCCGCCCCGAACGAGCCCGTCCGCGTCGAGCCGCTGGAGGTCTCCCGGTGACGCGCGACATCTACGTTCAGGCGCGTGCCGACCACGTGGCCTCGCTTGCGAGCGCGGCACCGCTTTCGGCCATCGAGGAACTGGTGTGGAACGCGCTGGACGCGGATGCGCGCGAGGTGCGGATCGACCTCGTGCAGAACGCGCTCGGCGGAATCGACGAGATCCGCGTCTCGGACGACGGGAGCGGCATCGACATCCTCCGGGCGGAGGAGACGTTCGGTTCCCTCGGCGGCAGCTGGAAGATGCCGGAGGGCACGACGACGCGGCGCGAGCACCGCCGCCTCCACGGGCGCCACGGATGCGGGCGCTTCAAGGCGTTCGCGCTCGGGACGCACGTCACGTGGCGCACGACGATCCAGGTTGGCGGGGACCTCCTCTCCTACGCGCTGGAGGGCGACGCCGCCGAGCCGGGCGTGTTCCACATCGAGCAGACGCCGCCCGGGCCCGCGACGGGGACGGAGGTCTCCATCACCGGCATCCGCGCGACGGCGGATTCGCTCACGGTGCCGGGTCCGGCGGTGCAGGCGCTCGCCGCGAAGTTCGCGCTCTACCTCAAGGCATACCCCGGCGTGCAGGTGTGGTTCTGCGGCATCCCCGTCTCGCCCGTCATCGTGCAGAAGGCGGTGACGGACTACGAGGTGCGGCTTGACGGCGGACTGTCCGCGAAGCTGGAGGTGATCGAGTGGCGGAAGAAGTTCTCCGGCAAGGGGCGCATCGTCTTCTGCGGCCGCGACGGCTTCACGCTCCACGAGCGCCCCGCCGGTATTCGCTCGGGCCAGCCCTTCAGCTACACGGCCTACCTCGTGGGCGGCCGCTTCGGCGAGCTCGCCGCCGAGAACGCGCTTGTGATGGACGAGCTCCACCCCGAGGTGCGGGCCTGGCTCGACGCGACGCGGAAGATCCTCAAGGCGCATTTCCGGCGGCGCGCCGACGCGGCGGCCGCCGAACGCCTCGCGAGGTGGATCGCCGAGAAAAGCTATCCGTTCGCGGCGGACGACGCATCGCCCGAACGTGCGCGCTTCGACGCGCGCGCCGCCGACCTTCGCGCGCACCTGGAGGGCTTCGACGCCCTCCCGGCGTCCGAGCGGGCCTACCTCTTCCAACTCCTTCTGAAGGTCGCAGACTGAAAGGACCCCTCCCTCCACCATGCTCTTCGCGCTTTCAAGTACGACCTGGGACGGCCTTTCGGACGGCGTGGCGATCCTCATCATCGCCGCCCTGCTCCTGATCGGGCTGTTCCTCGGCTACGCCCTGCGCGGGCTCGTGGGGCGCTGGCAGGCGGAGTCCATCGAGAAGCGCATGCGGCTTCGGGAAGAGGAGGCCGAGGCCGACATCAAGGCGCGCCTGAAGGAGGCGGACATCTCCGCGCGCGCGGCGGTGGTGAAGGCGAAGGAGGCGTTCGAGGCGTCCACGAAGAAGCGCCGCGCGGAACTGCAGGCTGCGGACGAGCGGCAGACGCAGCGCGAGGCGAACCTCGACCGCAAGGCCGCCGCGCTCGATGCGCGCGAGGGGGCGGTGTCCGCGAAGGCCGAGGCGGCGGAGGCCGCGGCGAAGACGGCCCAGGAGCAGAACCGGACGGCGGAGGCGCGCCTCCAGGCGCTCGCGAAGATGACGCACGCCGAGGCCCGCAAGGAGATCCTGACGCGGGCGAACGCCGAACTGCGCGCCGACGCCGCGATCCTCAGCCGCCGCATCCAGGAGGCCGCGCGCGAGCAGGGCGAGACCCTGGCGGCCCGCATCGTCGCGGACGCGGTGCAGCGCTGCGCCGTCTCCCACGTGGAGGCGCTGACGACGACCACGGTGGCGCTGCCCAACGCCGAGATGAAGGGCCGCATCGTGGGGCGCGACGGACGCAACGTGCGGGCCTTCGAGTCCGAGACGGGCGTGCAGCGCCTCCTGGACGACGCGCCGGACGCGGTGGTGCTGTCGGCGTTCGACCCCCTCCGCCGCGAAGTCGCGCGCCGCGCG
>CAKULR010000147.1 GCA_934667295.1 uncultured Kiritimatiellota bacterium | reverse complement strand
GGGCACCAGAATCTTCACGTCCCCTCGGAATTTGTTGATGATGACGCCCCTGACCCGCGCGCGCTCCTCGTCCGTCCGCAGCATCACCGTGCCCAGCAGCGACGCGACCACGCCGCCCACCTCCGGGGAGGCGCAGCGGTTCGCGGCGCGCCTCCGCAAGATGGGGTACAACGCGCTCCGCTTCCACCACCACGAGAGCACGCTCGTGGAGAAGACGGGCGATCCGGCGGCGGTGGCGCCCAACCCGGAGACCAAGCCGCTCTTCGACGGACTCGTCGCGGCGTGCGTGGAGAACGGCATCTACATGAAGACCGACCTCTACGTCTCGCGCCGCACCATCGCGTGGCGCGCGATCGGCGTGGACCGCGACGGGACGCTCACGATGGGGGACGCCAAGGCGTGGCTGCAGGTCCACGCGGGCATGCAGTCCAACCTCTTCGCGTTCGTGCGCAACTGGTTCGGGCACGTGAATGCGTTCACGGGGCGGCGGCTTGCGGACGAACCGGCGCTCGCGTGGGTGTCGCTCGTGAACGAGGCCGCGCAGGGGAGCAACCTCGACTACCTCGCCCGGCAGGAACCCTGGGTGGCGGCGTGGCGGACGTGGCTGGCCGCGAAGAAGGTGTCCGATCCCGCGTTCTACGGCGAGATCGACGAGGCGTTTCCGACGACGCTGAACGGCGCGAAGGGGCGCAAGCCCCAGGCGGCCGCCCTCTTCCTGCAGGAGACCGAAAGCGCGTTCGCGGCGAAGGTGACGAAGTTCCTGCGCGAGGAGGTGAAGTGCCGGGCGCTCCTGACGAACCTGAACGGCTGCTTCTTCCCCGTGGCGTACCAGTATTGCAAGGAGGCGGACTACGACTACGTGGACGACCACTTCTACGTGGACCATCCGCGTTTCCTGGAGAGGAACTGGCAGCTGCCGTCGCGCTGCCCGAACGTGAACCCGCTCGCGAACGGCCGCCTCGGCGTGCAGGACATGGCGCACCGGCGCGTGCTGAACCGTCCGTTCACCTGCACGGAGTACAACTACTCGGCCCCGGGACGCTTCCGGGGCGTGGGCGGCATCGCGACGGGGGCGCTCGGGGCCCTGCAGGGGTGGAACGGCCTCTGGCGCTTCGCGTGGAGCCACGGCCGGACGGGCGTCGTCGCGCCCGAGAAGAAGTCCCTCAACTACTTCGACATGAGCGGCGACCCGCTCGGGCTCGCCTCCGAACGTGCCTCCATCTGCCTCTTCCTGCGCCGCGACCTGCCCGAACTGACGAAGACCTACGCGGTGCATCTGCCACACGACCTCGTGCGCAGGCCGAATCCCGACCTCGGGGGCTGGACGTCCGCCCCGTTCACGTGGGCGGGCTGGTACGCGAAGCTCGGCACGCAGCTCGGCGAGGCGGCGCCGGCGGGGCCGATTGCGGCGGGGACGTATCCGGACGTGCGGAAGAAGACGCGCGAGGCGGTCTTCGCCGACCTCGGCCTCGTCGCTCCGGAGGACGGCGACTTCCCGCGCGCCGGGGAGGGGGCCATCCGCATCGACCGCGACACGGGCGCCTTCTTCATCTCCACGCCCCGTACGTGCGGCGGTTTCGCCGAGGAGGGCGCGATCCGGTCGCGCACGCTCGTGGCGGAACTCGCCGACGCCCCCGCGACGGTGTGGGCGAGCGCGCTCGACGGCCAGCCGCTTGCGACGAGTTCCCGCATCCTCGTCACGCACCTGACGGACGTGCAGAACACCGGCATCACGTACGCGGATGCCGACCTGCGCATCCTCCTCAAGTGGGGAAGCCTCCCGCACCTCATGCGGAACGGACGCGCGACCTGCCACCTGCGCCTTGCGGACGGCGCATGGACGGTGTACGCGCTGCGGGCGGACGGAACGCGCAGCCGCATCGTGCCGAGCGCCTTTGCGAAGGGACGGCTCGATTTCACCGCGCGGGTGGACGCCGATCCCGCCGCCGCGACCTATCTCTACGAACTCGTGCGGGAATAGGAGGCGTACGGGATGGTCGGATTCGTCGTGTCGGTCGCCGCCGGCTTCCTCTCGCTCTTCCAGGATTTCGAGATCCGTCCCCGTACGGGCGACTACTACCTCTCGACGTGCGTACCGTACACGGAATCGTATGGCATGCGGTTCTTTGAACTGGGGCGCGTCTGGGCGCCGACCGTCGTCGCGCCGGTCGTGTTGTGCCCGCTCGGGCTGTCCCTGTCGGCGGTGGACACCTACGCGCTCTCGCCCGTCTGGGACACCCTCTGCCTCCCCTACGACGCGATGAAGCGCTTCGAGCGCGGGGCGGTGGATCGCGCGGATGGGGCGGATGAGTGAGGTCCGGAAGATCGCGGTTTTCCTCCGTCGTCCCTGGGCGGAAGTGTGCGTGGTGCTCGCCTTTGTCGGGGGATGGGTCTACCAGGGGGCCACGAAACCGGCAGGAGGGACGGGCCGTGATCCTGTCCGTACGGCCTTGGCGCTCACGCTTTCGGTGGATGGAGAGGAAGAGGGCGAGGGGAAGTCTGCGGGACTGCGCGTGACGGCACTCTGCCCACGGGCGGATTCTGTCCATCTTGGCGTCCAGTGGACGGAAGACTCGTCGCCGGGAACGCGCCTCGATGTCTTTGCGCGGCCGAATCTGCGGGCGGGCCCCTGGAAATCCGTTGGATCGGTGGACGTGGAGGAGGGGAATCGGGAGGCCGTGATCGAGGTTCCGCGCGTCCTGTTGCCGGACGATGGGGGCAACGCGGTGTTCTTCCGGATTGGCGGCGATGCCGATTCCGATTCGGATGGCCTGGCCGATGCGTACGAACGGTGGGTGTCGTTGACCGATCCCGGAAATCCCGATACGGACGGGGATGGGCTTCCAGACGGCTGGGAAGTGGAGAATGGATTGAATCCGGCGGATCCGCGCGATGGCGCGTCGGCCGATTCGGACGGCGATGGCCTGTCGAATGGGGATGAACGGCGTTTCGGCACGAATCCGCTCGATGGGGACACCGACCACGATGGACTGGGCGACCGGGACGAGGTGGGGTGGGTCGAGTTGGGCGGGACCGTACCGGACTTTGATGCGGCCACGGCCGTCAATCTCCTTGATTCCACCCGGAACTACGATGACGAGTCGTTTACGGTTCCCTTGCCCTTTCCTGTCCAGATGGGGGGCATCCATGCAACGTCCGTGGTCGTTTCCGCAAACGGGCTCCTGTTCTTCGTCGATGGGCGCGGCGATGCGCCCGATGGGTCGTACTATCGGGAAATCGATTTGGCGGAGAACGCCGTCACGCCCACGCATGCCGTGGTGGCCGCCTATTGGGATGACCTGTTCGCGGGGCGGGATTCCGGGGCGGCACTCAAGGTTTCGGCTCCCCTGATTGGCTCAAACCGGTGGTTTGCGGTGGAATACAAGGGCGTGAAGACGCGGAGTGGACGTAACGACGGGAAGACGCATGCGACGTTCCGGATTGCCGTCTGCGACGCGGACCCCGGTACGGTGCATGTGGAGTACGTGGCCCTGGCGGGCGAATTTGACGGTTCTTCGGCGACGATGGGCGCACAGGGCCCGGATGGGTATCCGAATCTTCCCGTGTCCTTTCACGGATCCGGCGTTGTGACGAACGGGATGACCGTGACGTACCATTTTGGCCGAGGAAGCGATCCCTGCAAGGACGATACGGATGGCGATGGCCTGAGGGATGGTGTTGAAGTTGGGTTGGGCACATCCCCGCGGTTTGCGGATACGGACGTCGACGGCATGCCGGACGCCTGGGAACGCGCGCATGGCCTCAATCCCCTTTCCGCCGTCGGGGACGACGGGTGCGATGCCGATCCGGACCTTGACGGGCTGCCCAACCGCCGGGAGTTCGAGGTCGGTTCAAATCCCCACCTCGTCGATTCGGACGGCGATGGCTTGACGGACGGGGAAGAGGTGGGAGGCGTCACGGTGACGAATGTCCTTCCGTGGCTCTCGTTTGACGGAGGGTACGTGGATGACTTGACGGCGGACATCCTTGCCTCGCCCGAGGGACTTGGTTCCTGGAGTCCTCCGGTGAGGTTGCGCATCCCGGGAGGATGCTGCACGAACCTGACGATTGCCGACGTGGGGGGCGTCTATTTCAACCGCCTTGGTTTCCCGGGACCCGAGTATTCGTTCCCCACGGTGAATCTGTCAACCTACACCGACGACGCCGGGGCGTTGCTCGTGGCACCATGCTGGGGGGCGCTTTCGATGATTTCCAACACGACCGTGCGGATCGGCATCGCAACGCATGCCGGCGAGGGGTATCTGCTCGCCGAATACTCGAATGTGTGGTTGCGGGCTTCGGGATGTACGGGATCGTTTCAAATGGCCGTCCCGACCAACCTGTCCGACCGCGCCCATGTGCGTTACGTGGGAAGTGGGTTCGGCGCGTGCGGTGCGGTGATCGGCGCCAGGGGGCTTGGCGGGTGTACGTTCGTGCAGGCGTGCCATGTCGATTTCGCGGGGCATGCCGGACAACAGGCGGTTCAGATACTCTTTGGCTGTGGCTCGAACCCGATTCTGGCGGATTCCGACGGCGACGGCGTGGGCGACGCCGAAGAAGCCGCCCTTGGCCTGAATCCGGGGCTACTGGACGCCGATGGCGACGGCATGGACGACAACTGGGAGCTTGCCCACGGACTCGACCCGTGGGATCC
>CAKULR010000146.1 GCA_934667295.1 uncultured Kiritimatiellota bacterium | reverse complement strand
GTGGCTACGACGGCCCCTGCGGGGCCTACGCCACAATCGGTTGTCGCCGAGGTTGCGTTGTCTGCTGTGTGACAGACGGTCTGTGTGAAAAGGCATTGTGGCGTAGGCCCCGCAGGGGCCGTCGTAGCCACATGCCTTTTCACACAATTCTGCGTATGCGCAGCATCTGCGTTCCAGAAGAGTTTGAACCACAGTGACAAGGAGAACAGACATGAGACAGCAGGACATCACCGAGAAGGCCGCGAGGGCGGGCTTCACGCTCATCGAAATCATCATCGCCATCTCGATCGTCGGCATCATGGCCGCCGTCGCGGTGCCGAACATCAACAAGTACCTCAAGAACGCCCGCATCAACGCGGCGCGCCAGCTGATCGACACGGCGAAGAACGCCACGATCCAGTACCAGAACGAGCACAAGGGCAAGGTGCCCGAGACGCAGGACGCCTGGGTCGAGGGGCTGACGGGCGGCGACGAGCCGTACATCGAGGGCGGCCCGGACGCGCTGACGGACCCGTGGGGCGAACCGCTCCGCTACGAGAAGAAGGGCAAGGGCGGCCGCTTCAACATCTACTCGAACGGTCCGGACGGCGAGCAGGGCGGCGACGACGACCTCTCCGCCTTCGAGGACAAGCGCTAGCGCCTGGAAGCGGAGGGCCGGCCGTCGTGAAGAACGGCTTCACGCTGATTGAGATCCTCGTCGCGCTCGTGATCGTGGGCATCCTCGTGGGGACGGCCGCCGTCAGCCTGGGCGCGGGCGTCAAGTCGGCCCAGATGGCCGACGCCGCGCGTGCCGTGCAGCAGTATGCCGGGCACGCGCGGGCGATCGCGCTTCTCAAGCAGCGTCCCGTCGTGCTCACGATCACGGAGATATCCGAGGACGGCGCGTTCGCCAAGAGCCGCCTTTCGACGAGCTACGGGAAGGACGCGGAGGCCGAGGGCGCGGGCGCCTCGGGCGGCGCCGGTTTCGGCGTGGCGGGCGCGGCGGGCGGCCGGGTGATGACCCTTTCGGGCATGCCCGTCAACGGGGCCGAGGTCGGCGACGAACCGGCGGACCTGGCGGACGATCCCCTGGCGCCCGAGCCGCGCGATTTCGAGGGCATCCACATCCGGGGGCAGCTGAAGGAGGAGCTGGAGAAGCGGCGGTCGCGCATCTCCGTGTTCAGCACGGCCGACCTCCTCCTGCGCCGGAATCGCGAGCAGCAGGAGAAGGCGCGGGCGAAGCGCGAGGAGGAGGGCGGCGAGTCGGCGGACGGGGCGGCGGAGGCCGAGCCGGACCGCGATGCGACGTTCTCCGTCGTCTACGAGCCGAACGGCCGCTGCGATCCCTACCTCGTGAAGGTCTGGAAAGACGGCTCGTCCGAGGACACGGCCATGACGCTGGAGGTCGGCCGCTTCGGCCGCGTCGTGGAGGACGAGGAGCACTGACCATGAAGCGGGGCTTCACGCTCATCGAGGTGCTGGTCGCCTCCGTCATCCTCACGCTCGGCATCGTCGCCGTGCTGGGGCTCTTCCTCCAGAGCTACAAGCTGATGACCGCGTCGGCGCGCTTCGAGACGGCCCAGCGCGTCCTGAGCTACTTCGAGATGGTCCATCCCATCCCCGCCGTCGACCAGGTGACGGGCGACCCGCTCGACGACGACCTCCTCAACATCGCCGAGGAGCGCGCCGAGAACCTGGTGGATGACCTGGAGCTGGATCTTTCCCGTTCGGACCGGGAGGATCTTTCCGGCTACACGGCCGAGCGGACCGTCGATGACATCGACGACGACGAGCTGGAGCGCAACGGCGGCCTCTACACGGTCCGCACGACGGTCAAGTGGGGCGGCGACCACTTCGGCGGCAAGAAGGAGAGCCTGTCCGTCGTGAAGCTCTGGTGGAAGGGCACGTCCGGCGGTGGGAACGGCGGCAAGTCCTCGAATGCGGAGAGCGCCACGAAATGAAACGCGCGGGCTTCACGTTGATCGAGTTGCTGGCGGCGATCCTCATCCTCTCGATGATGACGATCGTCGCGGGCATCACCTTCACCGCCGTCATCAACGGCTGGCACCGCGCCACCAAGCTCGCGGACCGCATGCAGACCGCAGACTACGCGCTCAACCAGGTCGTGGCGGGCCTGCGCAGCGCCTACTATCCGGCGGACGGCAACCAGAAGGACGAGTGGGGCTTCATGATGGAGGACGGGGGCGACGGCGAGGACCCCTCCAGCAGCGACTGGATCGAGTGGACCAAGCTGGGAACGTCCATGATCGGCAGCAAGTCGGCCTTCTCCGAAACGACCCACCGTGTGCGGATGTGGGTGGAGGAGGCGCGCGGGAAGGACGAGCCGGGCGGTCTGAAGATCCGCGTGTGGAACCCGGACCTCTTCGTGGAGGACGACCGCACGCGGTTCGACGAGAACGACTACGGCGAGGAGCTGCTGCTCGTGGAGGACGTCGTGGGGTTCGACTGCCAGGTGCAGAAGGACGCCTCGGAAGTGGAGTCGGACGGGAAGCCGAAGTGGGCCGAGGAGTGGGCGACCTCGAACTCGATCCCCTACCGCGTGAAGATCACGTTCCGCATGAAGCCGGCCGAGAAGGGTGAGGAGCCGCTGCCAATCCTGCGCGTGGTGGAGATTCCCCTGTGGTACCTCTCGCAGAAGCCGTTCGCGCTGGAGGGGTCGAAGACGGAGAAGAAGAATTGACCGCCGCGCGTTCCAGAGGGTCCGCCCTGGTGATGGTGATCTGGACGATCGCCGTCCTCTCGGTCATCGTGATGAGCTTCGCGGTGGAGGCGAAGCTGCAGGCGTCGGTGAACGTGTTCGTGCGCGAACGCGCGCAGCTGGAAACCCTGATCGACGCGGGCCGTGTGCTGGGCGAGATGATCGTGGCGAACCACCAGAACGCGGTGGCCTACTCGGAGGACGAGAACCTGGAGGAGCTGCTGGAGGACGACCGCTGGATCCTGGAGAAGCGGCAGCTCAAGCAGAGCGGCGCCACCGTGACGATCGGCCCGATCGTGGTGGACGAGAAGCTGCCGGACGACCTGCGCGCGCGCGACGACGCGGCGGTGGCCGACGCGCTCGCCGGCCGGGGCACCGTCACCGTCGTCATCGAGAGCGTGGGCGGCGGCGACGGCGGCGGACCCAAGTTCAACATCAACAACCTCCAGCCCGAGGGCGATCCCCATTTCGCCAATATCTGGGAGAACATCCTCTACTGGGTCGGCGTGCCCGAGGACGAGCAGGAATACTTCCTCAACAGCTGGCTCGACTGGTACGACAGCGACGACGTCAAGAAGGGCGACTACGGTGACAACGCGCGCGACGGCAGCGAGAGCGAATACTACGAGGACCTTGCCGAACGGAACGACGAGGAGAAGTACAAGCCGCGCAACGGCCCCATCAAGGACCTCAAGGAACTCGCCTGGGTGGGCGCGTTCCGCCTCCACCCCGCCGTGCTGACAGGCGGGTGGTACTACAGCCTCGACGAGAGGAAGGAAGACGACAACATCTGGATCACGAACACCCTCGACAAGGTGCTGGGCACCTTCGGCGGCACGAAGATCAACGTCAACCTCGCCGACAAGGACGTACTCTTGCAGATCCCCGGCATCCGCTCGTCGGACGACCCGGAAGACCTCCAGGACGAGACGATGCTGGACGTCGTCAACGCGATCATCGAGTGGCGCAACGGCGTGGACATGGACGGGCGCGAGGTCAACCTGGACGACGAGGAGAACGGCACGCTCATCAAGGACTGGTCGAAGCTCAACGAGATCTGCCAGGGCTACATCAAGCAGGAGGCGCAGGAATACCTGGCCTACCAGGGCGGATCCGGCGAGGGCGCCCTCTACCGCGTCACGATCATCGCCGCGTCGATGGGCATGAAGCACGTCGTCAAGGCGAAGATGACCATCAAGGATTCCCGCCCCGTCTACCTTGAATGGCAGGAGGACCCATAGGGATTAAGTCGCCCCTGCGGGGCTTTAAGTGGTTAAGTAGTTAAGTTGTTAAGTGGTTAAGTGGTTGAGTGATGAAGTGGTTGAATGGTTGAATAGTTCGGGCGTTGCAGCCTTCTGCGGGCGGCCGGGACGTCCGCCCCTACCATTGTCCGTTCTTGCCATTGGTAGGGCGCGACGTCCTCGGCGCGCCGCGCCGATGTGTCGTCCCATGTTGTCGCGTTCCACGTCGGTCGGGCGCACCGCCACGGGAAACGTTTGCGGATGTCTTTGATTGGATTTGTTGAATGGATACGAACAAGGAAACGACATGAGAATTTCGGGAACGACGGGAACCGTACTGGCCCTCGTGGCGCTGGCCGTCCTCGGGGGCGGGACCTACTTCTTCCGCACCGTGCAGGAGAACCGGCGGCTTGAACTCCAGGCCCGGACCCAGCAGGACCGCCTGAAGACGAAGGAGGCCGAAGCCCGCGCGAAGGAGGCCGAGGCGAAGACGAAGGAGGCCGAGGCCCGGAAGACCGAGGCCGACCGCAAGCGGGCCGAGGCGGCGGCGGAGGAGAAGCGGGCGGCCGTGGCCGCGAAGAGGCAGGAGGAGTCCCGCGCCCGTGACCAGGCGGCCGCCGCGCCGGCGGCGGCGAAGCAGGCCACGGCGGAAAACGCCGCAAGCAGGCACGGGAACGCCCAGGTATCGGAGAACCACACAAAGGGGAAGAGCACCG
>CAKULR010000145.1 GCA_934667295.1 uncultured Kiritimatiellota bacterium | reverse complement strand
CGACCTCGGGGGCCAGTACTGCCCGGAGATCCAGGCCCTCTCGCTCCAGAACGCCCTCGACGGCAAGAACGTCGCCGGCAAGGCGCAGACCGGCAGCGGCAAGACGGCCGCGTTCCTCGTGGCGATCCTCACGCGCTACCTCCGCACGCCGGAGAGCCGCGCGAAGAAGGGCGGTGCACCGCGCGCGCTCGTCATCGCGCCGACGCGCGAGCTCGTGATCCAGATCTGCAAGGATGCGGACGCCATCGGCAAGTACTGCGGCCTCCGCTCGCTCGCCGTCTACGGCGGCATGGACTTCGACCGCCAGCGGGAGGAGATCCTCGCCGCGCCGGTCGACCTGCTCGTCGCGACGCCGGGGCGTCTGCTCGACTTCTGCCAGCGCCGCGTGGTCGACCTCGGCAAGGTCGACACGCTCGTCATCGACGAGGCGGATCGGATGCTCGACATGGGCTTCATCCCGGACGTGAGCCGCATCATGAACCACCTGCCCCCCAAGGACAGGCGCGCGACGATGCTCTACTCCGCCACGCTGACGGACGACGTGATGCGCCTCGCCTCCCGCTGGATGGCGGAGCCCGTCAAGGCCGAGGTCGAAGGCGACCACAACGCCACGGACACCGTGCGCCAGGTCGTGTACGTCGTGCGCGCGGACGACAAGTTCAAGGTGCTCTTCAACCACATCGCCCTCCACCCGGACGCCCGCGCGATCGTCTTCTGCAACCGCAAGGCGACGACCGAGGACGTCTACGAATCGCTCAAGTGCCGCGGCGTGAGCTGCGAGATGCTGTCCGGCGACGTCAACCAGAACAAGCGCCTCAAGGTGCTGGAGGACTTCCGCGAGGGCGCGGTCAAGATCGTGGTCGCCACCGACGTCGCGGGGCGCGGCATCCATGTGGACGACGTGGAGTACGTGATCAACTTCGACTTCCCCTACGAGGCCGAGGACTACGTCCACCGCATCGGCCGCACGGGGCGCGCCGGCAACACCGGCATCGCGATCTCCTTCGCGGACGAGGACGAGAGCTTCGCGATCCCCGAGATCGAGGAGTACATCAAGGAACCGCTCAAGTGTACGATCATCCAGGACGACGACCCGCTCCTGAAGGACCTCCCCGCGCGCCACACGAAGCTGGGCGAGGTGGACGAGGCCGCCAAGGCCGAGGTCGACGCCCGCGAGGCCGTGACGGAGGAGCAGACGGCCGCCGCCGCCGCCCTGGTGGGCGGGATGGTCGTCAGGAACGCCGCCGGACAGGAAGGGCGCGTGATCGTGCAGGAAGATCTGCCGCCGCGTCCGCTCCCGACCTTCGAGAACGCCCTGGAGCCGAAGAAGGTCGTCGACGAGACGGACGTCTACTCCAAGCCCGTCGAGCAGAAGCAGCGGTTCGAGGAGTGGTCCCTTGACGCGCCCGCAACCGAGGCGAAGGCCGAGACGCCCGCCGGGGCGGCTGCGGCCGAACCGGCGGCGCCCACGCCGCCCCCGGGCGCATGATCCTGTTCCTGACACCTCCGTTTGTCCAGCTGAACACCCCCTACCCCGCCACGGCTTCGCTGGTGGGGTTTCTTTCTGCGCGGGGCTACGCCTGCACGCAGCGCGACCTTTCGATCGAGGTCGCGCTGGAGGTGTTGCGCACCTACGGCGACGAGTTCGTGGACGAGGCGATCGAGATCCTGCAGAACCCGCACCTCTCCGCCGACGCGAAGGTGGAGATGACGTCGTACATGGACGAGCTCGCGCTGTGGATCCGCGACCACGTCGATGCCGACTTCGGCTTCTCCCGCTACGCCGAGCGGCTGGGCGTGGCGCTGCCGGACTTCGGTCCGCTCCTTCGGCGGCTCCGCCGCCGGAGCCCGGTCGACCGGATGCTCGAAGCGCGCGTCGAGACGTATCTGCGGGAACTGAGGCCGGAGGTCGTCGGCGTGACGTGCCCCTTCCCCGGCACGTTGCTTGGCGCGTTCCGGATCGCGCAGACGGTGCGCCGCGTGGCGCCCGGCGTGAGGCTCGTGCTGGGCGGCGGCTACGTGAACACCGAGCTGCGGTCGCTCGACGACGCGCGCGTGGGGCGCTTCTTCGACGCGGTCATGTACGACGAGGGCTACGCGCCGTGGCTCGAATACCTGCAGTCCCTCCAATCCCCACCCCCGAATCCCGTCCCCCCACCCCCCGTCATCCCGTTCTTCGTCAAGCCGTCCTACGCGGGGCTTGACCTCTCGCTCTACATGGATCTGCCGGAGTCCGAGAACCCCATCCACCGCCTGTGGTCCACGGGGCGCTGGCTCAAGGTCCAGATGGCGCGCGGCTGCTACTGGCACAAGTGCGCCTTCTGCGACGTGACGCTCGACTACATCAAGTGCTTCGAGATGCCGGACGCGGCGACGCTCGTTGACGCGATGGAGGCGCTTGCCCGCGAGACGGGGCAGGTCTCCCCGCGCCTCCCGCCGCCGGGCTTCCACTTCACGGACGAGGCGATGCCGCCCGCGCTCCTCGCGCGGATGTGCCGCGAGATCCTGCGGCGGAAGTTCCGTTGCCGCTGGTGGGGGAACGTGCGGTTCGACACGGCGTTCACGCCGCAGCTCGCGCGGCTCATGGCGCGGGCGGGGTGCATCGCCGTCACGGGCGGGCTCGAATGCGCCGTGGACCGTCTGCTGAAGCTGATGAACAAGGGCATCACGCTCGCCTCGGCCCGGGCGGCGCTCACGGCGTTCCGCGACGCGGGCATCCTCGTCCACGCCTACCTCATGTACGGCTTCCCCACCCAGACGGCGCGCGAGGCGGTGGCCGCGCTCGGGCACGTGCGCCGCTTCTTCCGGGAGGACCTGGTCCAGAGCGCGTTCTTCCACCGCTTCGCCCTCACGGTCCATTCGCCCATCGCGCAGCGCCCGGAGGCGTTCGGCATTCGCGTCGCGCCGCCGCCCGCGCGGACGGGCCGCCGCCCGGTCTTCGCGCGGAACGAGATCCCGTTCGAGGAGCCGGGCGCGCCGGACTGGGACCGCATCGGGAAGGGCCTCCGCCTCGCGCTCTACAACTACATGCGCGGCGCGGGGTACTCGAAACCCCTCTCCTTCTGGTTCTCCCCCTGATCCCCAACCCCCGACTATGCTATAATACGCGCCATGAAGAAATGGACAGTCGCGGCTTTTCAGGCCGCCAAGGGCAAGCGGAAACTTGGCTGCTGCACGGCGTATGACGCCTGCTTCGCCCATCTTGCAGACGCGGCGGGCATCCCCTGCATCCTCGTGGGCGATTCGATGGGCATGACGATGCTCGGCTACGGGACGACGCTGCCCGTGAAGATGGAGGAGACGCTGAGCGCGACGGCCGCCGTCGCGCGCGCCGTGAAGGACGCGCTCGTGGTCGCGGACCTCCCGTTCGGCAGCTACCAGTGCGGCGACGACGCGGCGATGGCGAACGCCGTCGCGTGCCTCAAGGTCGGTGCGGATGCGGTGAAGCTCGAAGGCGGCGCGCGCGTCTGCGGGCTCATCCGCCGGATGTCCGAGGCGGGCATCCCCGTCCTCGCGCACGTCGGCATGACGCCCCAGAGCGTGAACGCCTACGGCGGCTTCAGGATGCAGGGCAAGACGCGCGAGGCGGCGGCGCAGGTGCTCGCCGACGCACAGGCCGTGGAGGCGGCGGGCGCGTTCGCGGTGACGCTCGAATGCGTGCCGGACGAACTGGCGGCGACGGTCACCGCCGCGCTGAAGGTCCCCACGGTCGGCATCGGCGCGGGGCCCGTCTGCGACGCGCAGTGGCTCGTCATGCACGACCTCCTCGGGCTCAACGACGGGCATGTGCCGTCGTTCGCGAAGAAGTACGTGGATCTCGCCGGGACGGCGAAGGCCGCCTTCGCGCAGTACGTCGCCGAAGTCGCGGACGGGACGTTCCCGCCGCCGCGCGCGTGACGGGTCGCCTCGTGCCGCTGCGGAGCGCCATGCGCCGTTGGATCGGGTGTCTCGCCGGGGCGTGCCTCGCCGTTGCCGCGTGGGCGGCGGACGTCACGGACGTGACGTTCCTGATGTGCTACCGTCCGGACCACCCGGAAGATCCCTCCACGAAGCAGATCCTGCGCTTCACGGCGGAGCACCCGGAGATCCGTCCCCTCCAGTGGGGCGGCCTCACCCTGCCGGGCGCGGGCGGACGCGCCACGTTCATGCTCGCGCTCGCGGGCGGCACGGCGCCGGACGTCTACAAGGCCTGGTTCCACGTACTGCGGCACGACATCGAGGAGGGCTTCTGCCACCCGCTCAACGAATGGCTCGGCGAGGATGCGGACGGCGACGGAAAGCTTTCGGACGCCGAGGCGACGTGGCCGGGCTGGAAGGACGTGCCCCCGCTCTGGCGCGACGTGGCGACGAAGGACGGCAAGGTCTACGCCGTGCCGACGCCCGGCTTCGCCTACTACGGCCTCATCTACCGCAAGGACCTCGTGAAGGCGGCGGGGCTCGACCCCGAATCGCCGCCGCGCACCTGGGCGGACTTCGCCGCCTGGTGCGAGAAGCTGACGTTCGGCGACAAGACGATTCCCGGGGCGACGGTGCAGCGCGGCCAGCTCGCGCTCGAGCATGCGCACGCCCGACTCGCGGGTATAGAGCGCTATGATCTCGCGGATGGCATCGTCTGAAACACGCAGCTGGTTTCCGGAAAGGCCGTGCTTCGCCCGCTGCTTC
>CAKULR010000144.1 GCA_934667295.1 uncultured Kiritimatiellota bacterium | reverse complement strand
CTTCATCTCGCTCACCCACATCAAGTGCCACGAGATGACCGTCATCGGCGGCGCCCTAAAGAACCTCGGCATGGGGTGCGGGTCGCGCGCGGGCAAGAAGGCGATGCACTCGTCCGTCCACCCCCAGGTGGACGCCGCCCGCTGCGTGGGCTGCGGCCGCTGCACGCGCGAGTGCGCGCACGGCGCCTGCACGCTCGGGCCGGACCGCCGCGCGCGCATCGACCCGCAGCTCTGCGTAGGGTGCGGCCGCTGCATCGGCGCCTGCAACCGCGACGCCATCCAGAGCGACTTCGGCGAGCCCTGCACGGCGATGCACGGCAAGATCGCCGAGTACACGGCCGCCGTCGTGCGGGGACGCCAGGCGTTCCACGTCTCCTTCGTCTGCGACGTGTCGCCGCACTGCGACTGCCACGCGATGAACGACGTGCCGCTCATCCCCGACCTCGGCATCGCCGCCTCGCACGACCCCGTGGCGATCGACCAGGCGTGCGCGGACCTCTGCAACGCCGCGCCGCTCATGCCGAACTGCTGCCTCGCGGGACGCGACACGCACGGCGACCTCTTCGCGACGATGCACCCCGCCACGCGCTGGCAGGACGCCGTCGCCGAGGGCGAGCGCATGGGCCTCGGCACGCGCGCCTACCGGCTGCGCCGGATCTAGCGTCTAACCGCATGCGCGTGTCGTGCGCGAGTTGCTGATTCCGCGTCCGAATGCTATACTATGCCCTCATTTCAAGAAGGGGCGAACAAGATGATGGACAAGCGCTACGACGCCAAGGCCGCCGAGGCCAAGTGGTATCCGATCTGGGAGAAGAACGGCTGTTTCCATGACGAGCCGGGGCACGGCACGCCGTATTCCGTCGTGATCCCGCCGCCGAACGTGACGGGCATCCTGCACATGGGCCACGCGCTCAACCAGACGATCCAGGACGTGCTTGTGCGCTGGCGTCGGATGCGCGGGTTCAACACGCTGTGGCTACCGGGGACGGACCATGCGGGCATTGCGACGCAGAACGTCGTCGAGAAGGCACTCAAGAAGGAGGGCAAGCGCCGCCAGGACCTCGGGCGCGAGGCGTTCGTCGACCGCGTGTGGGAGTGGAAGAAGCAGTACGGCGGCACGATCGTCCACCAGCAGCGCATGCTCGGCAACTCCACGGACTGGCAGCGCGAGCGCTTCACGTTCGACGAGGGCTGCTCGAAGGCCGTCACGAAGGTGTTCACGCAGCTCTTCGACGAAGGGCTCATCTACAAGGGCAACTACATCGTCAACTGGTGTCCGCGCTGCGGCACGGCGCTCGCGAACGACGAGGTGGAGCACGAGGCCAACCACGGCCACCTGTGGCATGTGCGCTACCCGGTGGCGGGCAGCGGGCTGGGCGTGAAGGGGACGCTGAACGTCGACTACATCGTCGTCGCGACGACGCGCCCCGAGACGCTGCCGGGCGACACCGCCGTGGCGGTGAACCCGTCGGACGAACGCTTCACGGCGCTCGTCGGCAAGAAGGTCGTCCTGCCGCTCACGGGCCGCGAGATCCCCGTCATCTCCGACATGTACGTGGAGAAGGAGTTCGGCACGGGCATCGTGAAGATCACGCCCGCGCACGACCCGAACGACTTCCTCGTGGGCAAGCGCCACGGCCTCGCCGAGATCAACATCATGACCGACGACGGGCACATGAACGAGCTCGCCGGCGCGAAGTACTGCGGCATGGACCGCTTCGCGTGCCGCACGGCGCTCGTGGCGGACCTGGAGGCGGGCGGGTTCCTCGACCACGTGGAGGACTACGACAACCAGGTGGGCCACTGCTACCGCTGCCACGAGGTCGTCGAAAGCCGCCTCTCGAAGCAGTGGTTCGTGAAGATGAAGCCGCTCGCCGAGCCCGCGATCGCCGCCGTGAAGTCCGGCGAGGTGCGCTTCGTGCCCGAACGTTGGAGCAAGATCTACTTCAACTGGATGGAGAACATCCAGGACTGGTGCATTTCCCGCCAGCTCTGGTGGGGCCACCGGATCCCCGCCTACTACCTGCCCGCCGCCGAGGGCGAGGAGCCGCGCTTCGTCGTCGCCGAGACGCCGGAACAGGCGCTCGCGAAGGCGCGCGCGCTGCCGGGCTGCGAACACCTCGCGGCCGTCGACCTGAAGCAGGACGAGGACGTGCTCGACACGTGGTTCAGCTCCTGGCTCTGGCCGTTCTCCACGCTCGGCTGGCCCGAGAAGACGGCCGACCTCGCCTACTACTACCCCACGACCGACCTCGTGACGGCGCAGGACATCATCTTCTTCTGGGTCGCGCGCATGATGATGGCGGGCATCCACTTCATGAAGAAGCCGCCGTTCGCGAACATCGTCATCCACGGCATCGTGCGCGACGCGCAGGGCCGCAAGATGTCGAAGTCGCTCGGCAACTCCCTCGACCCGCTCAAGATCATCGACGAATACTCCGCCGACGCGCTGCGCTTCTCGCTCGCGCTCATCACCTCGCTCGACTGCGACTCGAAGGTCGACATGAAGAAGTTCGAGGTCGGCCGCAACTTCGCGACGAAGATCTGGAATGCGGCGCGCTTCCTGGAAATGAACCGCGAAGCGGCGCCGCAGGCAGGGTTCGGGGGCGCCGGAGCCCCCGTCCCTTCCGCCTCCTCTCTCTCCACCGACGACCGCCACATGCTCGTCGCCTGCGAGCGGGCGTGCGAGAAGGTGAACGACCTCCTTGCGAAGTACCGCATCCAGGACGCCGCCCTCGCGGTCTACGACTTCTTCTGGACGCAGATCTGCGACTGGTACGTGGAATACGCGAAGGATGCGCCCGACAAGGCCGTCGCCTTCACGATCCTGCGCGACGTCTTCTGGAAGGCATTGCGCCTTCTCCACCCGTACATGCCGTTCGTCACCGAGGAGGTCGCCCACCAGCTCGGGTTCCTGAAGGACGGCGAGACGATCCTGCGCGCGCCGTTCCCGACGGGCTACACGCCCGAGGAGCGCACCGCCTGGGGCCTTACGGACGCGGTCTACGACTTCGTCGAGGCGAAGCGCGAGATGATCACCGCCCTCCGCGCCCTCCGCGCCGAATACAAGGTGAACCCCGCCGCGTTCGTGAAGGTGACGGTTGCCGCGAAGGACGCGGCCGCCGCCGAACAGCTGCAGGCCGAGGTCGAGACGCTGAAGCGCGCGTTCCGCGCCGAGTCGGTCGAGATCCGTTCCGACGCGGCGGAACTCGCGATGCCCGGCGTCCTCGGGCGCCTTGGCACCGTCTACCTCTCGCTGGAGGGTCTGGTGGACAAGGCCGCCGAGGCGAAGCGCGTCGCGGCCGAACTCAAGAAGACGCAGGGCTTCATCGCGTCCATCGACGCCAAGCTCGCGAACGAGGCCTTCGTCTCGCACGCCCCGGCGGCCATCATCGAGGGACAGAAGACGAAGCGCGCCGAACTCGTCGCGAAGGTCGCCCAGCTTGAAAAGCTCGCCCGCCTTTTCGCGTAAAAGCGGCGTTTTCAAAAAAGTTCAAAAACCCCCTTGCGCCCCGCGAGGGGGTTTGCTATACTATCTCCGTTTTCACCGCACGGGCTCATCGTTCATCGGTTAGGACCTCGGACTGTCGATCCGAAGAGGGGAGTTCGATTCTCCCTGAGCCCGCCATTCAAGCCGCCGAAAGGCGGTTTTTTTGGTATTCAGGATTTGCCTGTAGGGAGATTCCGCTGCCATGCTGAAAGACTTCTTCGACGTGACGGTTCTGGCCGTTTTGCAGGGTGTGGCCGAGTTCCTGCCGATTTCCTCTTCCGGACATCTCGTCGTCCTGCAGCATCTGCTGGAGGTGCCGGAACCGTTGCGGATGCGGTTGGAGGTCTTCCTGCATGCGGGCACGCTCGTTTCCATCTTCGTCTTCTACGCCGCGCGTCTGCGCGCGCTCTGCGTGGGGCTGGTGCGTCGCGAACGCGCGGCATGGGGCTATGCGGGGATGTTGCTCGTCTCCGCGCTGCCGGCCGTGGCGGTCTACTTCCTCTTCCGGGAGGCCATCGACGCGCTCGTGGGGAACGTGCGCATGGTGGGGGCGCTGCTGATGTTCACGGGCGCTGTACTCGTGGGGACGCGCTACCTGCCGCGCGGGACGCGGGAGGTGGGCGTGCTGCGCGCGCTCTTCATGGGCCTGGGGCAGGCCGTTGCGCTGTTGCCGGGCGTGTCGCGCAGCGGCATGACGCTCGCGGCGGCGCGGGGCGGGCGCATCGACCCCGGGCGGGCGGCCGAGTTCTCGTTCCTCATGAGCGCGCCGCTCATCGTCGGGGGCGTGCTGCTGGAACTGGCCAAGCTGCCCGGGGGGGGCGCGGCGGCGGACCTCCACTGGGGCGTGTTGGCGTGGGGGATGGTCCTTGCGGCGGTTGTGGGCTATGTCTCCCTCGCGCTGCTCGTCAGGGCGCTGAAGGGGCGTTGGTTCTGGCTCTTCGGCCCCTACTGCATCGTCGTCGGCCTCGCCGTCGTCTGCTTCTGCTAGGTTGTCTACTTCAGCTCGGTCGTTTGCTTCTGCTCGGCGACGGGATGGCGCGCAATGTACCCGCGCCGCCCCCGGCGCGTGGCGTCCCCATGTGGTGGCGCGCGATTTCACTGCGGAACAAGAGGCGGCGGGACGGCGCGATGTACCCGCGCCGCCCCCGGCGCGTGGCGTCCCCATATTATAGA
>CAKULR010000143.1 GCA_934667295.1 uncultured Kiritimatiellota bacterium | reverse complement strand
GGTACATTGCGTTCGGGGCCGACGTGGGTACGGCGCGCGAAGTACCCGCGCCGCCCCCGGCGCGTGGCGTCCGAACAGGCTGCGCGCCACCACCTCCGCAGCCTTTGACGTTTTCGGTTGATGGAGGGCGGGCTTTGATGATACACTAAACGCACATTTCGAACGGTTCGCACGTTTGTCGGCATTTGGTCTGCGGGCATGCGGCGAACCTGCAAAAAAGGAAAGCTTGTCGTGAAACCGTTGAATCTTGTCGTGTGCGGATCGCTGGTGCCGGATCCGCTTCAGACCCTGGAGCCGGTCGAGACGCCGCAGGGCCCCGGCCTCAAGAACGAACAGATGCTGCCGAGCGTGCTGGACCCGTGGGCGGCGTGCGCGCTCTACGAGGCGGCGAACCTCGCGAAGCGGCGTCCGGGCTCGAAGGTCTACCTCGTCGCGCTCGGCCCGAAGGCCAAGCTCCAGCAGCTGATGATGACCGTCGCGCAGAAGGCGCCGTTCACGCTCGTGGCGGTGAACGCGCCGGCGGGTGGCTTCACGGACGCGAAGGCGGTGGCGGCCGAGCTCGCGAAGGCGATCAAGGCGATCCCTGGGCTCGACCTCTCCGCGACGCTCCTCTTCGGCGGCTGCGCGAGCGCGTCCCGCGACGCGGGCGTCACGCTGCCGTTCGTGGCCGAACTGCTCGGCATCACGGAGGCCTTCACGGCGGTCGACGAGCTGAAGCTTGCGGACGACGATTCGTTCACGGTGCTGGAGCGCATCGAGGGCGGGCAGTACCTCTCCTCGACCTGCGCGGGCTTCCCGGCGGCGGTCGGCTGGGCGACGGGCAGCCTGCCCGAGCCGCCGAACAACCCCCAGGTGGGCATGATGAACATGCGCGGCGTGATGCCGGCCCTCATGAAGGCGCCGGTCGCGAACGTCGGCGTGGGCGGCATCGCCTACGAGAAGGTGGAGGTGCCGCGCGCGAAGCGCGACACGGTCGTGAAGAAGGACATGTCCGCTGCGGAGATCGCGCAGGAGCTCGTGGACTGGATCAAGGCGTGAGGAGTTGACATGAAGATTGCCGCTTATGTGATTGAAGGGAACGGGACGTTCGCCGAGGACGTACCCGCATTCGCCGAACTGGTCAAGGGCGCGGGCGCGGAGATCGTCCTCGTGCCGGGCACCTCGCGCGTGAAGCGCGCGATGCCGGCCGCCGCGCTCCGCGCGGGCGCGGAGATCGACACGAACGTCGTGGACGTGGCCGTGGACGGCGAGAAGGCGACGGTGCAGCGCTGGGCCTACCGCCAGCGCATCCTCACCACGTTCAGCCGCGCGGCGCGTCCGTGGGTCGTCGTGACGGACCCCTCGCTCTTCGGCGAGATCTGCGCGAAGCTCGGCGTCGCCCCCCAGCCCGCCGCGCTGTCCGCGTCCGCCGCCTCCCGCACGACCGTCAACGGCGTCGTGGCGGCCGGCACGGGCGGGGCCTCCACGATCCGGCCGGACGCGAAGCTGCTCTTCGTGGCGGGTGCGGGCTGGACGAAGAAGCAGGCCGACGGCGCGACGCACCTTGAAGACGCGGCCGCCACGATCACGGGCTTCCTCGCGAAGTCGGGCGCCTCGCTCGGCTCCTCCAAGTCGCTCGTCGACATGCCGGAGGCCGCCCAGGCGTTTTCGTTCATGAGCCACATGAACCAGGTCGGCCAGACGGGCGCGACGCCGCGCCACCCGAAGGGCCTCTCCACCTGCTGCCACGGCGAGGAGCCGCACGTCGTCGGCTGGCGCTTCGTCAACGAGCGCCGCGCCGTCAACCTCGACGCGAACTGCGGCTGGGCGCAGGGCAAGGCGGACGTCCTCTACGTCGCGGACGCCTTCGAGGTCATGAAGAAGGTCAACGAGCTTCTGTAGTGCCCAACGCCCTCACACGCTTCCTCTCGCACGACGCGGGGCCGTTCGCGCAGTTCGTCAAGTACGGCGCGATCGGCGTCGCGGCGACGTGCGTGCAGACGGGCGTCTTCTACGTCCTTGCGTCCTGCTGGCTGAGGTGCCTCGCGCCGGACGACTGGGCCGTGCGGTTCCTGGGCCTGCCCGCCGGGACGTTCACGGGCGGCGAGGCGTGGTACGCCGCGCGCGGCACGTACGCGGCCCTCGACACGGCGGCGGGCTTCGTGGTGGCGAACGTCTTCTGCTGGCTGATGAACCGGTGGTTCGTCTTCAGGCCGGGGAAGTTCAGGTGGTACGTCGAGTTCGGCATGTTCTTCGGCGCGGCGGCCTTCGCGACCGTCATTGCGCTCGGCGTGATGAAGGCGCTGATCGACGTCTGCGGGATGATGACGACCCTGGCCGTCTTCGTCGAAGTGGCCGTGTCGTTCCTCGTGAACTTCTTCGTCCGCAAGTTCTTCATCTTCAAGGGCTAGCCTGCAACCCCTCCACGAGAGGGCGGAGATATGGTAGAATAGCCCCGTTAATGTTCGACGTTCAACACATCTCGTTCTCCTGGGGACGCGCGCCCCTGCTGGAGGACGTGTCGTTTTCCCTTGCACCGGGCGAGACGGCCGTCCTCGCGGGGGCGAACGGCGCGGGAAAGACCACCCTCCTGAAGATCCTGGCCGGGGTGTGCCTGCCGTCGTCCGGCCGCGTCCTCGTGGACGGGATCGATGCGTTCCGGCAGTCGCTGCGCTTCCGGCGGATGCTCGGGTACCTGCCCGAGACGGCGTGCGCGGACCCCGATCTGCGCGTGCGGAAGTACCTGCGCTACCGGGCGAACCTGCGCGGCGAGATGGCGAAGAAGATCCGCCACCGCGTGGCGGAGGCGATGGAGCTGTGCGGGCTGGGGCCCTACGCGGACGCCCCCATCGGCACGCTGTCCTTCGGCCTGCGCAAGCGCGTGGCGCTCGCGGACGCGGTGCTGCTGCGTCCGCGCTTCCTGCTGCTGGACGACCTGCTGGCGGGGCTCGACCCCTCCACGCGGGCCTCGTTCGGGCGCATCGTCGCGGCCGTCTCCTCGTTCGCGGCGGTGCTCGTGAGCGGGCACGAGCTGGACGAGCTGGCGCAGTGGGCGGACAAGTTCTACGTGCTGCGGGAGGGGCGCGTGGTCGGCGCGAAGACGGCGGCGGGCGTGCGGACGATCCTGGGGCTGGCCCCGCCCGCGCCCCCGGCGGGAGGTGCCGCATGACGCGCACGGTCCGGGTCATCTTCCTGCGGACGTTCGGGCGGGTGTGGGCCTCGCCGGCGACGGCATTCAGCGCGGCGGGCTTCCTGGCGCTCGCGGGCGGCTTCTTCACGTTCACGCTCCTGCGCGGTGACGGCGGCACCACGCCCGTCGAGGCGCGGTGGGCGACGGCGGCGGTTCCCTTCCTGCCGCTCCTGGCGGCGCTCCTGACGATGCGGCTCGTCGCGGACGAGCGGGCGAGCGGGCGGCTGGAGCTGTTGCTCACGGCGCCCGTACGCGAGCGGGACATCGTGCTGGGCCTCTACCTGGGCGCCTTCGCGATGGGCGCGCTCGTGCTGGGGGTGTACCTGCTTGTGCCGCTGGGTCTGCTGCCGTTCTACGCGCCGGCTCTGCGGGAGGCGTTTTCGGTCTTCTCCTTCCTGCCGGCCGTCCTGGCCCTGCTGCTGCAGTCCGCCCTCTGGTGCGCGGTGGGCCTCCTCGCGAGCGCGTGTTTCCGCCACGCCGCGCTGGCGGCGTTCGCCTCCCTGCTCCTGATGCTCGCCCTGCCGCACGCGGCGTTCGAGATGGCCACCGTCTGGTCGCCGGTCCTGCGCATGAAGCTCGCGTCGATGCCGTTCGAGGCGCACATCGTCGACTTCGCGACGGGGCTCGTGCGGCTCTCGACGCTCGTCTTCTACGGCGTGCTGACGCTCTTCGCGCTCTTCGCCGCGACGAAAGTGGTGGCCTGTACGCGGCTGCGCGGGCGTGCGGCGCACGGTCTGCGCGCCTCGACCGCCGTGGTGACGGTGCTCGCGTTCGTTTTCGCCGGGCTCGTCGCGATGCTCGCGCTGCGGCTGGACGTGATGTTGGAGCTGCCGCTGCGGGCGGGGCGGACGAAGACCTCGGCGCGGACGCGGCAGATCCTCGCGGAGACGCACGGCGACGTGCATGTGACGTGCTTCCTCGCGCGGCGCGCGCCGGAGTTCCGGGCCGTCGCCCGCCTGCTGCGCGGCCTGGAGGCGACGGCCCAGTCCGTCGCGGGCACCCGCCTCGTGGTCGAGTACGTGGACCCCCGCTGGGAGCTGGGGCGGGCCGTGGACCTCGTGCGGAACGGCGCCGAGGAGGGTTCGCTTGTCTTCCGTCGCGGGCACCGCCGCGAGGTCGTGCCGGTGGCGGAGCTCTTCGCCGGGGCGACGAACGGCGTGGTCGCCGTGGGCGCGGCGGGTGTCTTCGCGGGCGAGGCGGCCTGTGCGTCGGCCCTCCAGCGGCTGACGCTGCCGGCGCTGCGCGAGACGGTCTACTGGACGACGGGGCACGGGGAGACCTCCTACGCCTCCTACGATCCCGCCAGCGGCATGAGCGACATGGCGCGCGAACTGCGCCGCGACGGCTACCGGCTGGGCACGCTCGACCTCGCGGCCACGCCGGCCGTGCCGGACGACTGCGCGGCGCTGGTGGTGGCCTGCGCGCGCGAGCCGTTCTCCCGCGTCGAGACGGCGCGCCTCGCGGGCTGGATGCGCGCGGGGGGGCGTCTGCTCGTGCTGGCGGCGCCGGGGCCGAACACCGGCGTGGGGGGGCTGC
>CAKULR010000142.1 GCA_934667295.1 uncultured Kiritimatiellota bacterium | reverse complement strand
TTCACGTAGTAGCCGTAGGCCTCCTCGCTCGGCACGCCCGTGGGGATGCCCGTGTTCGTGAAGTACGTGCCGGGATGCGCGAGGCCGAAGCCCACGTTCCGAAGCGCGAGCGCGTGGTCGGGCTTGAGGGCGAGCGCCCACTTCCAGCTCGCGAGCGCGGCGTCCTTCTGGTCCGCGTTCCACTCCACGTTGCCGAGGTAGTACCATGTGTTCGCGAGGTCGGGACGGAGCGCCGCCGCCCGCTTGAGCACGGCGTACTCCTCGTGGCGGTTCGGGAAGCAGTAGTCCGTGGACTGCGCCGCCGCCCGCGCGTAGCGTTCCTTCGCGAGGTCCGCGCGTCCCATCAGCTCCAGCGCGGCGCCGCCGAAGTAGTCGAAGAGCGCGTTGCGGTAGCTCGCGCACGCCGCGACCGTCTCGCTGAGCGGCAGGGCGCCCTCGGTCTTGAACGGCTTCTCCTGCGCCGCGAGCGCGTTCGCCTGGTCGCACAGCGCCGCCACCTCGTGCCACGCGCCGAGATTCCAGTAGTCGCTCACCGTCTCCAGCAGGGCCTGGGCCTTGATGCCGCGGTTCTCGCCCGCGTTCACCACGGCGTCCTCGCCGTCGTCATCCAGGAACGCGCGCTCGGCGACGCCCCAGGCATCGAGCGGATCGATCTCCGCCGCGAGGCGCAGTTCCTTCGCGCTCGCCGTCATGTCCTTGAGCTGGCGCAGGATGTAGGCCCGCGTGACGTGCAGCTTCGCCTCCTTCGCGCCCCGGTCGAGCGCGTCGTCCACGCGCGCCAGCGCCTCCGCCCAGTCGCCCTTCAGGCACGCGAGGCGCGCGAGCCCGGCGTAGGCCGGCCGCGCGAGCGTGCTGCGCCAGGTCACGCGCCAGTAGAGGTCTTCGGCCTCCTTGAACTTCGCCGCGCGCGCGGCGGGGTCGAGCGCGGCGAGGCCCTGTTCCTCCAGGACGACCGCGAGTAGGTACTCCGGCTCGGCGTCCTTCGCCCGCGTGTAGTTGCGCGTGACGCGCGCCACCGCCGTGCGCAGCAGCTTCTCCGCCTTCGCGTATTCGGCGTTCTTCGCGAGGCGCGTCGCGAGGGCAACGTTCGCGGCCGCGTAGCCGGGGTCGAGCGCAAGCGCGCGCTCATAGTAGGGAACGGGGTCGATGAGGCCGTTGTGGAACTGGTCGAGGCGGAGGCCCGTGAGGTACGCCTCCTCGGCGCTCGCGTAGTCCTTCGGCTCCTTCGGGTTCGCCACCTTCGGCGGCAGCGGGTCGTGCGGGTCGGGACCGACGGGCGTGTAGGCGAGGAAGACCGTGCCGGAGGCGTCCGCGAGCGTCGCCGTGAACTCCTGGTCCTTCGCGTCGGCCGGCACCTTCACGGTCCTGCACCACGGCGTGTCGGGGTCGATGGCGACCTTCTTCTCCTCGAAGACGGGCGCGGACACGCCCCTGCGCAGGACCCGCACCGTGCAGTCCTTCAGGACGCGCGTCGAGTGGAAGCCGACGAGCAGTTCCTCCCTCTTCTCCAGGCGGTCCACGTTCACCGCGCCGTCGATCGTCACGTTCTTCACGCCGCCGATGCCCTTCACCGGGAACCAGAACTGCTTGACCGTGCGCGTCTCGTAGGGGTCGATCCAGCTGTAGTCCGGCTGGTTGTCGCTCCAGCAGCCGACCATCAGCTCCAGGTACGGGCCGTCCGAATCCGTCAGCACCGTGTCCCACACGTGCGCCTCGGGGAAGTTGCCCCAGAGGAAGAACTTCTTGCCCACGGTGATGTGGCGGTTCGAGACGTGCGCCGTGCCCATGTTCTTCTTGTGGTCGTAGCCGGCGAGCCAGGCGTTGTCGGGGTCCATCGCGAAGATGGAACGGCTTTCGACCGTGAAGTTCCGCCACCAGGAGAGGTCGATCAGGCCCTCCACGTCGTCCGCCGTCTTCGCGCGCTGCGAGGGGACCCACTGGTGGTCGACCTTCTTCGGGCCCATCGGGAACGAGGTCCAGAAGGCCTTGTGGTGGTCGAAGCCGAGGTGGCAGCTCGGCGGGAAGATCACCTGGTAGTCGTCGCCGCAGTGGACGGAGACGTTCGCCCAGTAGATCATCGACTCGATGTACGGCCCCCGGTTCATGAAGACGTTCTCCGCCTGCAGCACGGCGCGGTCCGGGAGGAGGGAGAGCCCGATGGACCACTTCAGGCGCCGCCGCAGTTCGGTCTCGCCGATCCAGATCGCCTTCTTCCCCGTCTTCTTGTCCTTCACGAGCTTCCAGTCGATCGGCATCGCCGTCGTCGCGCGGTGGTGGTGCGGGAAGTTCCACTCCACGCCGCCCGAGATCCACGCGCCGAGCATGCCGATGAGCGCGGGCTTGACGACATGCTGGCGGTAGAACGTCTCGAAGCCCGTCTTCCTGTCCGTCAGGTTGAGGAGATGGCCGCCGTGCTCGGGCAGGAGGCCGAACTGGAGCCAGTCGTTCTCCATCGTGAGGTACTTGTACGTCTCGTCCATCTTGCCGTCATGGAGCACGTCCTGCATCGGGTAGGGGTAGACGCGCCCCTGCGCGCCCTGGTAGACGCGCCCCGTGTAGAAGACGGGCGTCTTGTCGTAGCCGCCCGGCGCATACGTCGGCAGCGTGATCGTCTTCTCCTCCATGCGCACGCCGCCCGCGAGCGCGACGGACGCCGCAAGCGCCGTCAATGCGAAGTTGAGCCGTTTCGTTTTCATGCCGTCCTGTCCCTTCTGTCTTTGGTGAACCAGCCTCACGCGGGAAGTTCGGTCTGCAGCAGAAGCCGCGCCGCGCCCGCGCCGCCGAGGAGCTTCACGAAGTAGCCCTCGATCCGGTCGGCGAGCGGCGTCTTCGTGAGGTCCGTGCCGAAGATGGACGCATTCGCGAGGATGCCGCGCAGCTGGCCGCGGTAGGTGGCGGGGTCGTTCCACACGATCCCCTTCAGCTGCGCCTGCAGCTCGTCCTTCAGCGGGTCGGCCGAGACCTCCATCGCCTCGCCCGCGTCGTTGACCGCGAGCAGGTAGCGCAGCCAGCCCGCGAGCGCGAGCGGGATCGCGACGAGCGTGCCGAGGTCGCGTCCGGCGGCGAGGTAGCTCTTCACCGTCTCGCCGAAGCGGACGCCCACCTTCTGCGACGTGTCCGTCGCGATGCGGCGCGGGTCGTCCGGCATGAACGGATTCGGCAGGCGCTCGTTGACGACCTCGTCGATGAACGCCTTCGGGGAGATGATCTTCGGGTCGACGACGACGGGCAGGCCCTCCACGTAGCCGAGGCGCTTGACGAGGCGCACGATGTCCGCGTCCTTCATCTCCTCGCAGATGAGCGTGTAGCCGAGCAGGCAGCCGTACATCGACATCGCCGTGTGGAGCGGGTTGAGGCACGTCGTCACCTTCATCTTCTCGGTCATGTTCACCGTCGCGCGGTCGCAGAAGTAGACGCCCGCCTTTTCGAGGGGCGGACGCCCGTTCGGGAAGCGGTCCTCGACGACGAGGTACTGCGGCTTCTCGGCGTTCACGAACGGCGCGATGAACGTCTTCTTCGACGTGACGATGGGCTCCATGCCCTCGATGCCGTCCGCCGCGAGGGCCTTCTCCACCATCGGATGCGGACGGGGCGTGATCTTGTCGATCATCGACCAGGGGAAGGAGACCGTCGCCTCGTCCTCCAGGTACACGAGGAACCCGCCGTCCACGAACCCGTCCCAGTGCCAGGCCCGCGCGATCTCGACCACGGCGTTCCGCAGTTTCTCGCCGTTGTGCGAGCAGTTGTCCATCGAGACGACCGCGAGCGGCAGCTGCCCGGCCAGGTAGCGCTTCAGGAGAAGCGCGCAGACGATCGACATCGCGTGGCGCGCCGCGTCGGGCCCCTCCTTCATGTCCGCCTCGACGACCGGCAGCAGCGCGCCGTCCGGCTTCCGGAGCGCGTAGCCCTTCTCCGTGATCGTGAACGAGACCATCTTCAGCGACGGCGCGCGGAAGATCTCCTCCAGGCGCGCCTTCGCGGCCGCGTCGGCGAAGTCCGCCTTCACGCCCTCGGCGACGCCCGCGAGCACTTCGCGCGTCGTCGTGCCGTCGGGGTTGAGGAGCACGTTCAGCGTGAGGTTGTCGTGCGCCGTGTAGATCCGGTCGATGATGTCGTAGTCGAACGTGTCGCACGCGACGATGCCCGTCTTCGCGAGGCCGGCGTTCAAGAGGCGCTGGCTGAGCGAGCCGATGAAGCCGCGGAAGATGTTGCCCGCGCCGAAGTGAACCCATTCGGGCGCGAGGGCCGTCGCGCGCCGCATGGCGGCGATGTCGAACTTCGGCAGCGCCACGTGCGCGGCCGCCCAGGCATCCGCCTGCGTCAAGATGGAATCCAGCGTCAACTGCATAATCGTCTCTCCTTTAGTTTGATGGGAGTATAGCATAAAACCGCGTCCACGGGGCGGAGCGGCTGGGGATTGGGGACAACACGGAACCTTCCCGGAAATGGTATACTGGCCCGCATGAAATACGGACTCCTTCTGTGCCTCGCGGCGGTTGGCCCGGCGATCTGGGCGAACGGCCTCTCCTTCCATCCCGCCACCGGGGCGCTGACCGTCTCGGAGAACGGCCGCGTGCTGTGGCAGAGCGGTCCGCACGGGCTCTGGCGCCTCCGCTTCCGCGACAACACCTTCCTCTCCGCCGCCGACTTCGCGACGAACGCCGTTCCCGGCGGGACCTTCCGCGCAGCAACGACCGGCGCCGTCACGCGCCTCGTCTGGACCTCCCCCGACGCCGACGT
>CAKULR010000141.1 GCA_934667295.1 uncultured Kiritimatiellota bacterium | reverse complement strand
GGGGGGCGGAACAGACGCGGACGAGGACGACGGCCTACGGTCCGTTTACGGTTCGCGGCGACCTGCGGGTGTTCGGGTTCCAGCTTGCCCTCAAGCCGTACTACGAGCTGACGGAGTGGTTCATGGTGCGCGGCACGGTCGGCGTGGGGCTCGACCACCGCCGCCTCGACGTCCGGGTCTCCGGGCTGGGCGGTGGCTCGGAGCGGGACTGGGACTGCTACATGGTCTGCGGCCTGGGCGGGATGTTCCACTGGAAGGGCGTGTGCCTGGGGGCGGACTTCCTGCGCAGGGTCTTCGACGACGGCATGGACGTGGACACGCGGTACGTGGACGGCCGTGTCGGCGGCGCGGACTGGACGCTCCGCGTCTACGTCGGCTACGAGTTCTGACGTAGGGGAGGGAAGGGGATAGAGTGCACCTCGGACAAATGATTATTTTAATATCGCTACTTGCATACTGATTCAAGAAATGCTATACTGTTCCGCGTCGTCCCGCAGAAGGGACGCAGTGATCAAGGTACAAGGAAGGACAAGCAGATGGACAGCGCAGAGCAGATCGCGAAGCCGGCGGTGGACGCGGGCGTCGCGGAACTTGAGGCAACCCTTGCGCGCGTGAAAGCGGCGCAGCAGAAGTACGCAACGTACTCCCAGGAGCAGGTGGACGCGATCTTCAAGGCGGCGGCGCTTGCGGCGAACCGCGCGCGCATCCCCCTCGCGAAGATGGCCGTCGCCGAGACCGGCATGGGCATCGTCGAGGACAAGATCATCAAGAACCACTTCGCGGCCGAGTACATCTACAACACCTACAAGAACACGAAGACCTGTGGCGTGATCGAGGAGGACGCGGCGGGCGGCATGATGAAGCTCGCCGAGCCGATCGGCGTCATCGGCGCCGTCATCCCGACGACGAACCCCACCTCCACCGCGATCTTCAAGACGCTCCTCGCGCTCAAGACGCGCAACGGCATCATGATCAGCCCGCACCCGCGCGCGAAGAACTCCACGATCGCCGCGGCGAAGATCGTCCTCGAAGCGGCCGTCGCGGCCGGCGCCCCCGAGGACATCATCGGCTGGATCGACCAGCCGTCGCTCCCGAAGACGAACCTCCTCATGAAGGAGGCCGACATCATCCTCGCGACGGGCGGCCCCGGCATGGTGAAGGCGGCCTACAGCTCCGGCACGCCGGCCATCGGCGTGGGCGCGGGCAACGCGGCGGCGATCATCGACCCGTCGGCGGACCTCATCAACGCCGTCAACTCGATCATCCACTCGAAGACCTTCGACAACGGCATGATCTGCGCGACGGAGCAGACGGTCATCGCCGACCAGGAGGTCTACGACGCGGTGAAGGCCGAGTTCCTGAAGCGCGGCTGCTACTTCCTCAACAAGGCCGAGGCGGACAAGATCCGCGCGACGATGCTCATCAACGGCGCGCTCAACGCGAAGATCGTCGGCCAGCGCCCCGTCACCATCGCGAAGATGGCGGGCTTCGAGGTCCCCGAGGACACGAAGATCCTCATCGGCGAGGCGACCTCCACGGACAACTCCGAGGCGTTCGGCCACGAAAAGCTCACGACGATCCTCGGCATGTACAAGTCGAAGAACTTCGACGACGCGCTCGACATCGCCGAGGCGCTGCTCGTGAACAACGGCGGCCTCGGCCACACGTCCGCCCTCTGGATCGACGAGCTCAACGAGAAGGCGAAGCTCAACCAGTTCGCGGAGCGCATGCGCACGTGCCGCCTCCTCGTCAACATGCCGTCGAGCCTGGGCGGCATCGGCGACGTCTACAACTTCATGCTCGTCCCCTCGCTCACGCTCGGCTGCGGCAGCTGGGGCGGCAACTCGGTTTCGGAGAACGTCGGCGTCAAGCACCTCATCAACATCAAGACTGTGGCAATGAGAAGAGAGAACATGCTGTGGTTCCGCGCGCCTGAGAAGGTGTACCAGAAGAAGGGCTGCCTCGCGGTGGCGCTCAAGGAGCTCAGCCAGGTGCTCGGCAAGAAGAAGGCGTTCATCGTGACGGACTCCTTCCTCTACCAGAACGGCTACACGAAGCCGATCGAGAAGAGCCTCGAAGAGCAGGGCATCATGTTCACCACGTTCTCGAACGTGGCGCCGGACCCGACCCTCGCCTGCGCGAAGGAGGGCGCGAAGCTCATGGCGAGCTTCAAGCCGGACGTGATCATCGCGATCGGCGGCGGCTCCGCGATGGACGCCGGCAAGATCATGTGGGTCCTCTACGAGCACCCGGAGGTGGACTTCATGGACATGGCGATGCGCTTCATGGACATCCGCAAGCGCGTCTACACCTTCCCGCACATGGGCGACAAGGCCTACTTCATCGCGATCCCGACCTCCGCCGGCACGGGCTCGGAGGTGACGCCGTTCGCCGTCATCACCGACGAGAAGACGGGCGTCAAGTACCCGCTCGCCGACTACGAGCTGATGCCGAAGATGGCGATCGTCGACGCCGACGTACAGATGATGGCGCCCCCCGGCCTCACGAGCGCCTCGGGCATCGACGCCGTTAGCCACGCGCTGGAGGCCTACGCCTCGATGCTCGCGACGGACTACACCGACGGCCTCGCGATCCGCGCCCTGCAGACGATCTTCAAGTACCTGCCGGAGTGCTACGACGCCGCCGTCGGCAAGTACGCCGCCCCCAAGGCCCGCGAGAAGATGGCGAACGCCGCCACGATGGCCGGCATGGCCTTCGCGAACGCCTTCCTCGGCGTGATGCACTCGATGGCCCACAAGCTCGGCGCCTTCCACCACATCCCGCACGGCATCGCGAACGCGCTGATGATGGAGGAGGTCCTGCGCTTCAACGCCGACCCCGTGCCGCGCAAGATGGGCACCTTCCCGCAGTACGACCACCCGCACACGCTGGAGCGCTACCTGGAAATCGCCGACGAACTCGGCATCAAGGGCCGCAGCCGCGGCGAGCAGTTCGAGAACCTCATCAAGGCGATCCGCGAGCTCCAGGCCCGCATCGGCATCAAGCCGACGATCCGCGACTACGTGCCGAACGAGAAGGACTTCCTCGACCGCCTCGACGCGATGGTCGAACAGGCCTTCGACGACCAGTGCACGGGCGCGAACCCGCGCTACCCGCTGATGAGCGAAATCAAGCAGATGTACCTCAACGCCTACTACGGCAAGCACGTGAACGTGTAAGGCGCGGCGTGCCGGGGACGTCACGCCCTACCAACCGGTGTGACGTTCCCGGCAACCCGCATGGTAGGGGCCGACGTCCCCGTTGGCCCGCGAGCGAAAGGGGAGGCCGGTCCTCCCCGACGGTTCAAATGGTAGGGGCCGACGTCCTCGGCGGCCCGCGAAAAGAAAGGACCCTCAAAATGAAGAAAACAACTGAAAAGAAGGTCGTTGAAAAGAAGGCCGCCGTGCGCCGTCCCGCGAAGGCGAAGGACAGCCTGCTCCTCGTGCGCGAGCACAAGCAGGTGTTCAAGGACGGCGACTCCATCCTCAAGGTCTTCGACGAGAACTACAAGGTCTCCGCGATCCTGAACGAGGCGATGAACGAGGCGCGCGCCGCCGAGACGGGCCTCCCGGTCGCGAAGATCCTCGAAGTCTGCGTCATCAAGGGCAAGTGGGCCATCCGCCGCGAGTTCATCGCCGGCGAGACGCTTGCGGACGTGATGGCGAAGGACAAGAAGAACCTCTCGAAGTACCTGAAGGAGTTCGCCCAGATCCAGTGCGCGATCTTCGCGAAGACCTCCCCGCGCATGGGCAACCTCGCGGACAAGCTCGACACGATGATCTCCGCCTCGCCGCTCGACAAGAACACGCGCTACGACCTGCACATGCGCCTGCAGGCCCTCCCGCGCGGCAAGTCCCTCTGCCACGGCGACTTCAACCCCACGAACGTCATCCTCACCCCGAAGGGCGACTGGCGCGTGATCGACTGGAGCCACGTGCGCCTCGGCGACCCGCTCGCGGACGTCGCGCGCACCTACCTCCTCTTCTGGCTCTCCGGCCACGTCAAGGCCGCCGAGCAGTACGTCGCGCTCATGTGCGACGCGCTGAAGGTGAAGCTGCCGGACGTGCAGAAGTGGCTGCCCATCGTGGCCGCCGCCGAGTCCTCGAAGCCGAACACGCAGAAGAACCTCGACCTGCTCCTCCACTGGGCGAGCGTCGTCGACTACGAGTGATGCGCCGCACGTCGGACGTGTACGCGGCAGGGGGCCGGGCGCTTCGGCGCCCGGCCCTCCGTCGTCTGGCGCGGGACGCGGGTCGTCCTTGACGCGCGCCCGGGGATTCGGTAAACTATATCCTCAATTTTCGAGACACGAGGTTTACGAAAGGGAGTACATCGGTGAACGTGATACAACCGCTGATCGAGCTGCAGGACGTGGACGACATGATCCGCGGGCTTGAGATGGAAGAGAAGGACATCCCGCGCCGCAAGGCCCAGGAGACGGCGCGCCTCGCGGGCGTCAACGCCTCGCTTGAAATCGCGAAGAACCAGCTGGCCGCGATGCAGAAGCGCATCGAGGACGAGCGGGCCGAGGCGGCCGAACTGCGCGAGAAGGCCCAGCAGCTGCGCATCGGCCAGGCCACCATCGGCTCCAACCGCGAGCTCCAGCAGTCCTACGCCCAGGTGGACGGCCTGGAGCACGACGCCGATTCCGCCGATGCCCGCGCCGACGCGCTGGAGGCGGACGAGCTCGCCGTCCTGGAGAAGCGCGTGCTGGACGCGCAGGCCAGGGTGGACGACGAGAAGGG
>CAKULR010000140.1 GCA_934667295.1 uncultured Kiritimatiellota bacterium | reverse complement strand
ACGCGCCTTCATGAACGCGACGGCCTCCTCGAACGGCACGACCGTCGCGCCCGCCGCGCGCAGACGCGCGAGGTGGCGCACGCCGTCCGGCGGCAGCTCGAAGGACTTCTCCGGCAAAATCAGGAACGCATAGCTCTGTCCGCTCGGCAGCACGAGCCGCCCGTCCCGCACGGCCATGTCGGCGAGCGAGGTGCCCGAGACGAAATCGTAGGTGAAGCCCGGCGCGACGGGCACGGGCATCCGGTGCGGGTTGTGGCCCCAGTTGATGTAGAGGTAGCCCGTCGGACAGTACCACGCCGCGTCGCACACGAAGGTCCCCTCCTGCAGCATCCACTGGCAGCGCTGCTGGTAGAGGTGCCACCCCTTCGCGAGCTCCCACCACGTCTGCGTGCGGTCGTAGTGGACGCCGAACGGCCCCATCGTCATGCCCGGCAGCCGCGCCGGCTCCGTCCACGGCTGGTGCGCGAAGCGGTGGTAGATGATGCGGTTGAGGCCCTCCGAGTAGACCCAGTCGCACTTCGCCTTCATGCTCCACGGGGTGTTCTGCCAGCGCCCCTCGCGCGCGTTCGTGGTGAAGGACTCCGCCGCGACGATGCGCCGCCCCTTCGCGTGGGCGATGGACGCGGCCTGGCGCACCCAGTGCGGACTGTCCAGCTTCGCCCAGAACTCGGCCGTCGGGATGTCCGCATGCTCGCCGTAGAGCAGGTCGTCGGACGGGATCTCGCCGTACGGCTCGATCGCGAGGCGCAGTCCGCAGGCGTGGGCGAGGCGGCGCATCTCCCCCGCGTAGTTCTCCGCGAAGAGCTCCGTCACCGTGAGGCGGAAGTCGCGGTAGAACCGCTCCGTCGCGGCAACGGAGTCGACGACGCGCCCCGCGAGGGCGGGCAGCCACGGCAGGATCGCGTAGCCGTTGCGCTTCTCGAACGCCGCCTCGAACCCCTGCGTCCAGTTCTGCGTACCGACCTCGTAGCTGTCGTTCAGCACCGTCCTGAGCGAGCCCTTCGGTCCCGCGAGCTCCGGGCCGAGCGCCCGGACGGTCTTCTCCACGTAGTTCGCCCAGTGGAGGCGCAGCGCCTCCTTCGAGAGCTTGTCGCATTCAAGCCCCTTGCCCATGCGCGAGCCCGTGCCGTTCTGGCGGTTCAGGGCCCTGTAGCCGACGCGCAGGACGGTCCACGCCCCGGCGGGCGCGTCCCAGACGAGCCGCCCGTCCTTCATGCGGGACGTGAGGTCGACGATCGCCGCGCGGCGGACGACGGCCCCCTCCGGCGCCACGCGCGCGTCCGGCACGTCGTACTTGCGCCCCGGGTTCGAGAAGCACTTGAACGTCCAGTCCTTCAGCTCGAACGCCTCGACCGGCGTGGGGAAGGCGACGACGGCGATGTCGCGGTAGAACCCCACCTCGTCCTTCGGCTGCGGCAGCGCGCCCTCGAACCGCGCGCCGCCCGTGACGGGCGTCGCCGTGAAGCAGACCGTCGTCATCGCGTACGCGGGCGTGTTGCACGGTCCGCCGGAGTTCGCCCCGCCGCTGCAGTTCGCCATGCCGAGCTCCAGGCCGAGGCGCTTCGCCTCCTGCGCGGCGAAGCGCACCGTGTCGTACCATTCCGGCGTGTTGAAGACGAGCGGCCCTTCCGGGACGCCCCAGCGGATGCCGAGCCCCGCGTCGAAGAGGATCGCGCCGCCGATGCCCGCGCGGGCCATCGCCTCCAGGTCCGCCGTGATGCCCGCGCGCGTCACGTTCCCGGCCATCCAGTGCCACCACACCTGCGGCTTCGCCTCGGCGGGCGGGGCCCTGAACCCCGCCTCCAGGTCCGCGCCCCAGCCGACCAGGGCGCCCACGGCCGCCGCCAGGCAGCACGCCCGCATTCCAAAACCACGCATCCTCTTCATTCGCCGCAACCTCGTTCCTTTCTGGGTGAAACCGAACACGCCGCCCCGCCACCGGCATGACAGCGCACCGAGTATAGCATAATTCCCGATATGTTGGTATAATGCCCCGCATCCATGCCACAGACCCTTTCCATCGTCTATTCGACCGACGAGAACTACGTGAAGCTGACGGCCGTCTCGATGGCCTCGCTGCTCGCGCACAATCCCGGCGCGCGCGTGACTGCCCTCACGAACGGCGTCCGGCCGGCCTCGTGCGCGTTCCTCCGGGCGCTCTGCGAACGCCTCGGCGGCACGTTCGCCGCCCTCGACGTCGCCGACGCGCTCAAACGGCTCGAAGCGCAGGGGGCGAACGGCTACGTCTCCTACTCGACCTACGCGCGGCTCTTCATCCCCCGGCTCCTGCCCGACGCGGCGCGCGTCGTCTATCTCGATTCCGACACGCTCGTCAACGGCGACCTCTCGCCGCTCCTCGACCTGTACCTGGGCGGAAAGCCCCTCGCGCTCGCGTACGACTGCCTCCGCGTCGAATACCGGAAGATGATCGGCCTCCCGTTGACGGCGCCGTACCACAACGCGGGCGTGATGGTCCTCGACTGCGCCGCATGCCGGAGGGACCGCGTGACCGAACGTGTCCTGGCCGCCGTCCACGACTCGCCCGCCCTCGCCCTCTTCGCCGACCAGGACCTCATCGCCCGCACGCTCGGGCGCGACGGGGACGTCGCCCCGCTGCCGCCCGCCTACAACGTCCTCGCGCACTACGAGATGTTCCGGTCGCGGGACGACGTGCTGAAGATCATGGCGATTCCGCCCGAGGTCTGGTTTTCGTCCGCCGACTACGCCGCCGCACGGGCGCACCCGCTCGTCTACCATTTCGCGGGGCACACCCTCGGCCGCCCCTGGTACCGGGAATCGAAACACCCGGTCCGCCCGCTCTACCGCCGCTTCGCCCGGCTCGCGGGGGTTCCCGAGGCCGCCGAACAGTCGCGTCCCCTCGATCCGTGCTACCGCGTGCAGCATCTCTGCTGGAAGCTGCTGCCGAACGCGCTCTTCGTCCAGGCCTGCCGCGCGCTGTACCGCTTCTTCTACTGGAAGGCCTACGGCGTGTGACGCGCGTCAGCCCCGGGCGAACTTGACCCTGTCGAAGGCGTCGCGCCCGAAGAGCGCGGAATACTTCGGCCCGTACGCATGGAGGCAGCGCACGCCCCGGATGACGCCGTTGCGCTTGCCCAGCACGCGGCGGATCAATCCCGAGACCACCCAGTCCTGCGGGTGCCGGAGCGAGAAGCGGAAGAACCACGTCAGGGGACGGATCCTGCGGTAGTCCGCACGCAGGAACGCCGCGCAGTAGCCACGGGACTCCCCTTCCTCCACAACCCGGTCGCCCCGCACGTCGACGTGCGAATACGTGCCGCGGTTGCCGTCCGTCAGCTCGTTCCGGACGGTATCGAGCGCGAGGTACCCGTAGTCGGGGAAGGCCGCGAAGTAGTCGAGGAAGGTGCGGTCGAATCCCTTTGGATATTCGATGACGTCGTCGTCCAGCTCCACGATGAGCCGTCCCCGCGCCAGCGCGAAGAGCCTGTTGAACCCCTTGAAGCGCAGGTTGGTCCGGTTGCGGATGACGCGCACCTCGGGGTGGTCCGCGTACTTCAGCAGTTCCCCGTAGGTGCCGTCCTGGGAGGCGTTGTCCATCAGGATGATTTCGTGCGGGATGTCCGGCGAAAGCGCCGCGAACAGCGCGGGCAGCCCCCGTTCGAGGTAGCGCTTCCGGTTCCACGCCAGGAGGACGAGGCTGATCGCGGGTTGTTGTCGGTTCTCGTTCACGGCGGCCATTATACCACATAACGGACGGCGCGCGGTTGTGGTATAATCCACCCCGTCCATGAAACAACTACTCGCAAAGGTACACGAAAGGCTCGGCGACCTGTGGTGGTATTCGCTGATGATCTTCCTCGCCAGCCGGCTGGGCGACGTCATCCAGGCGTTCATCGGCCTCTGGCTCGTGCCGAAGTACGTCGGGCCGGGGGAGCTGGGGGCCGTGCTGCCGCTCCAGCAGCTCTCCGGGTTCTTCGCCATACCGCTCGCCATCCTCGCGACCGTCTTCGCGAAGTACGTCAACACCTACGCGACGCGCGGCGAATACGGCAAGGTGCGGAGCTTCATCCAGGACGTCCTGCGCGCCTCCGTCGCGCTCTTCGCGCTCTGCATCGGCGGGGCCTACCTCATCATCCCCCATTTCTACGTGCGCCTCAACGTCGCCTCGGGCATGCTGACGGTCCTGATCCTGGCGGCGGGCTTCACGGGCAACCTCTCCAACCTTCTCGCGAGCGCCCTGCAGGGGCTCAAGATGTTCCGCACGATCACGGTGCAGGGCCTCATCTCCGCCCCGATCCGGCTCGTCACCCTTCTCGTCGCGATGCCCGTCCGCGCGCTCTCCGGCTACATCCTCGGCCAGGCGACGCCCCCGGCGGCCTGTTCGGTCCTCGCCTTCTGCTCGCTCCGCCGCCGCCTCGCCGACTGCCCGCCCGACACGGCCTGGCGCCGCGACCTGCCGGAGATCCTGCGCTACCTCGGACCCGTGGCGGTCTACATGGGACTGGGCGCGGTTCTCGCCTCCATCTGCGTGACCGTCTACCGGCAGCGCCTCCCCGAACTTGAATCTGCGGCCTACTACGTCCTCACGCGCTTCGCGGAAATAGCCAGCTATGTAAGTTCGTCGATGGTCTTCGTCCTCTTCCCCCTTTCGGCGGAGGCCCATGAACGGGGACACGAATCATCCGCCACGCTTCGCCACACCATCGGCGCCACGTTCCTCATGACCGCCGTGGCGGCGGCGGCGTTCTGGGCGTTCGGGGGGAAATTGCTGTCGCTCTCCCCCGTCTGGCAGGCCTACACCGGCTACGCCGGCCTGCTCCCGGTCCTCACCGTCATCACCGGCGCGGGCGTCGCCATCGGAGCCATCGTCACCTACGAGATGGC
>CAKULR010000139.1 GCA_934667295.1 uncultured Kiritimatiellota bacterium | reverse complement strand
CCAATCCCACCCCAATCCCCAATCTCCAATCCCCATCCCCGCTCCCCAGTCCCTCTCCTTCATCTACGAGCACAAGACGGCCGACCTCTTCATGGCGGCGGCGGCGATGGGCGCGCTCGCGGGCGGCGGCACGCCGGAGCAGGTGGCGCGTCTGCGCGGCTTCGCGCGCGACCTGGGGCTTGCGTTCCAGTACAAGGACGACCTCCTCGACGGCGATTCGCCGCTTGCGCGCGCGGAGACGGAGTGCCGTGTGCGCGACCTCACCGCGCGTGCAATTGCCGCCTTGAGGGAACTGCCGGGCGACACGGCGTTCCTCGCGCAGCTCGCCGCGCGCCTCGCCCAACGCACGCGCTAAAAACTTCCGCGCTGCACGGGAGGGACGCGCTTGTCGCGTCCGCTGGCGCTGCACGGGAGGGACGCGCTCCGTCGCGTCCGCCCCCTGCGGACGGCACGGAGGCCATCCCTCCCCTGCTCCTGCGCGACCTGTTGGTCAAACGGGAGGGTCGCGCTTGTCGCGACCGTCGGTGTCCCCCGTCGGCGGCGCCCGCCGCCGCTCTTGACTTTTTCCTGCCGATAGTCCATAATGCACGCGATTCAAACTGTCACAAGGTCCATTTAACAACAAGGTTCATTTACCGAGAAGGAGAGTTCATGCAGAATCAGGAAGTCTACGACGAGCTGATGGCCAAATTCGAAAAACTCTACGGCGTGAAGCCCACGGCGGTGGCGTATGCCCCGGGCCGCATCGAGGTGCTCGGCAACCACACCGACTACAACGAGGGCTTCGTCTTTTCGGCGGCCATCGACAAGGGCACGTTCTTCGCGGTCGCCCCTTCGGCCGATACGACGTGTACCCTCACGGCGGGCGACTTCATGGAGACGGTCTCGTTCGACCTTGCGGACGTCAGGCCCGCGAAGGAGATGACGTGGCAGAACTACGTGACGGGCACCTTCAACTGGCTCTTCGACGACGAGCCCGCCAAGGCCGGACACGGCTGGAAGGGCATGTTCCTCGGTAACATCCCGCTCGGCGCGGGCCTCTCCTCGTCCGCCGCGCTCGAAATGTGTACGGCCCTCGCGCTCTGCAAACTCTACGGCATCGAGAAGGACAAGACGTCCCTCGCGAAGATCGGACAGAAGGCGGAGCACACGTTCGCCGGCTGCCCGTGCGGCCTCCTCGACCAGGCCTCCTCGCTCTACGGCAAGGAGGGCGGCCTTGTGAAGAGCGACTTCCGCTCCTGCACGTTCGAGAACGTGGACCTCGGTCCCTCGGTCGCGTTCATGATGGTGAAGTCGAATGCGAAGCACGCGCTCGTCGACGGCGCCTACGCCTGCCGCCGCCAGGCGTGCGAGGACGCGGCGAAGTACTTCGCGGGCGTCCTGAAGCACCCGGTCACCCACCTCCGCGACGTCTCCTGCGCCGAGTGGATCCTCTATCGCGGCGGCCTCTCCGAGACGACGGCCAAGCGCGCGATCCACCCGATCGGCGAGGACGAGCGCGTGCTGCGCGGCGCGGAACTGCTGGAGAAGGGCGACCTCGCCGGCTTCGGCTCGCTGATGTTCGACTCGCACGAGTCCAGCCGCTCCTGGTTCGAGAACTCCTGCGAGGAGCTGGACACGATCGTCGATGCCGCGAAGGCGATTCCCGAAGTGCTCGGCGCGCGCCTCTCCGGCGGCGGCTTCGGCGGCAGCTGCTGCCTCCTCGTGAAGCCCGAGGCGGCGGACAAGATCGCCGCCGCGATCACGGCCGCCTACAAAACCGCCTACGGCGACGAGCCGACCTGCGCGGTCATCAAGCCGAGCGAAGGCGCGCATCTGGTTTAAGCCGCTTCGCTTTAAGTAGTTAAGTGGTTAAGTTGACCAGCAGGGCCCGTCCCTCCCGAAAGGGCGAATCTTGCCGGTTTTGAAAAGATACGGGAGGGACGCGCTCCGTCGCGTCCGGGTTCTGCTGATCAAACTTAACAATTTAACTGTTTAATCATTTAATCATTTTAAAAAGTCAAAAGGGAAACCAAATCATGTCAAATCAAAGTCAATCGAAGGGCAACGTGCTCGCAATCGGCGTGTGCTTCGCCCTCTTCTTCATGATCGCGTTCGTCACGAACTTCGCCGGCGCGATGGGTCCGATCCTCAAGAACCAGTTCGGCGCATCCAACATGGCCTCGCAGCTCGGTTCGGCCGCGAACTTCTTCGCCTACTTCTTCATGGGCATCCCGGGCGGACTCATCCTGAAGCGCAAGGGCTACAAGTTCACGTCGCTCCTCGCGGCGGCCGTCGGCTTCCTCGGCGTAGGCGTGCAGCTCGCGGCGGCCTACTGCGGCAAGGAGAGCGCGTTCTCCGTGTACGTGGCGGGCGCGTTCGTGGCGGGCTTCTCGATGTGCCTCCTGAACCTCGTCGTGAACCCGCTCCTCAACACGCTCGGCGGCGGCGGCAACAAGGGCAACCAGCTCGTGCAGTTTGGCTGCTCGCTCAACTCGATCGGCGCGACGCTCTCCCCGATGATCCTCGGCTGGCTCGTCGGCGGCGAGGTCGCGAAGGCGCACGTGGGCCAGGCCGTGCCGGCGCTCGTGATCGCGATGGCGATCTTCGTGGTGGCGTTCGTCGTGATCGCGTTCTCGCAGATCCCCGAGCCGCACCTTGAGACGGCGGCGGAGCGGGCGAACCGTCCCTCCGTGCTGAAGGACATCGCGGAGACGCTGAAGTTCCGCCACTTCACGCTGGGCGCCGTGGCGATCTTCACGTACATCGTGATCGAAAGCGGCATCCCGAACATGGCCATGCTCTACATGACGACGGAGAAGATCAACGGCGTCGCGAATCCCGCCTACGTGGGGTCGGTCGTCGCGGGCAGCGTCTGCGGCGCGTACTGGTTCTGCATGATGATCGGCCGCCTCGCGGGCGGCGCGCTCGGGGCGAAGATCTCCTCGCGCGTGATGATCTCGGTCTGCGCGGTGTTCGGCATCGCGCTCATGCTGGCGGCAATGTTCCTGCCGGTCAAGATGGTCTCGGTGTGCGGCAAGGAGTTCCCGCTGGCGATGTGCGCGATGGCGCTCTGCGGTCTCTTCACGTCCGTGATGTGGGGCGGCATCTTCAACATGGCGGCGGAGGGCCTGGGCAAGTACGTGCCGATGGGTTCGGGCATCTTCATGGCGATGGTCGTGGGCGGTCTGCTGCTGCCGGTCCAGGGCTTCGTGGCGGACAAGTTCGGCATCTTGAACAGCTACTGGATGACGATCGCCCTCTTCGCCTACGTCCTCTTCTACGCGCTGATCGGTTCGCACGTCACAAAGCGCGCGGACGCCTGATTAGGGTGATTAAGTAGTTAAGTAGTTAAGTAGTTAAGTGGTTAAGTGGTTAAGTAGTTAAGTCGTCGAGACGGTCTGCTTAACCACTTATTGTTGTTGACCAAGGTCCGAAACGGGAGGGACGCGCTTGTCGCGTCCGTTGGCTTCTTCCCCTTCCCACGAAACGGGAGGGACGCGCTTGTCGCGTCCGCCCCCTCGGTCGCGCAGGAGCGCGCCCCTCCCCTTTGGCCAACACAATAACCACTCAACCACTCAACTACTTCACTCAACTACTTAATTACTTAATCACTTAACTACTTCCCCACTTAACTACTTAACCACTTAAAGCCGCGCAGCGGCGACTTAATGATTCTATGTCGCGGATTGTCTTCCTTGATTGGCTGCGTGTGTTCGCCTGTTTGATGGTGATGGTGGTGCATGCGTGCGAGGCGTTCTACTTCAACGACGCGGGGGAGACGTGTTTCCGTTCGCTGGGCGACGCACGGTGGGCGGTGGGGATCGACTCGGCCTGTCGGGCGTCGGTTCCGCTCTTCGTGATGGCGTCGAGTTTTCTGCTGTTCCCGCTGAAGCGTTCGACGGGCGATTTCTTCCGGCGGCGTTTTGTGCGCGTTGCCGTGCCGTTCCTCGTCTGGTCGCTCGTCTACATTGTCTGGAATGCCTGGACGCCCGGTACGGGCGTCGACGGGACCGCGCTCGTCGGTAACCTGAAACGCCTCGCGTTCAACTTCCCGATGACGACGGGCGGACACCTCTGGTTCGTGCCGATGCTGCTCGGGCTCTACCTCCTGATGCCGCTCCTCTCGCCGTGGGCGGAGCGTGCGACGGAACGGGAAGTGCGGGGTTGGCTCGCCCTCTGGCTCTTCACGACGACATTCCCGTTCCTCCGCAAGCTCTGGTCGGTACTGTTCGCAAGTGGCGTGGATGCGGCATCCGGCACGTTCTGGTCCCACACGTTCGGCAATGCCGCGTTCGAGAACCTGCCGTTCCTCTGGGGCGAATGCCCCTGGAACGCCTTTGGCACGTTCCACTACGTGAGCGGCTTCTTCGGTTACCTCCTCCTCGGTTTCTACTTCCGGAAATTTCTGCCGGAACTGAGTTGGAAGAAGACGCTCGCCTGGGCGCTGCCGCTTTGGGGAATCGGCTATGCGGTTGTGGGGGCGTTCTTCTATTTCCGCATTCCGTTCGACGGGACGTTCCCGCTGACGCGCCCGTACGCGCTTGCGGTCGATCTGGAGACGAGCTGGGAGTTCTGCGGCTTCGGCGTGGCGTTGACGGTGCTGGGGTACTTCCTCGTCCTGCGCAAGTTCGATTTCGCGGGCTGGGCCTACACGTACCTCGTACGGCCCGTCTCCGAGGCGAGCTACGGTGTCTACCTCATGCACATGCTCATCCTCGCGCCGGTCATGGGGGCTTATCGGCAGGTCCTGTCCACGCCCGCCGCCATCTTCACGACGGCATTGACCACCTTTGCCGTTACCTCCCTCGCGGCCGTCGCCATTCGCCGCCTCCCGGTTCTTGGCCGTTTCGTCGTCTGAGACCTCCAAAATTAGCTCTGACCTAATTTTGGAGGTCTGGGGTGGGC
>CAKULR010000138.1 GCA_934667295.1 uncultured Kiritimatiellota bacterium | reverse complement strand
CAAGGTCGGCGAGCGGCACCGCGACCGTCACGGCGCCGAATCGCGGCTGCGGGCCAACCGTGACGAGTGGGGCGTCGCGGTGCGCCGCCTGGACCACGTGCTTGCGGATCTCCGTCGCCGCAAGCAGATAGCCCCCCACGGCATAGAGCGCGGTCGAATCGGCACCGAAGTTCGCCGTCGGCCCCACCGCCGCCTGCTGGACCCACCCGAGCGTCCCCTCTTCGGTGACGGACCGGCAGAGCGCGCCCCACGCCCGGCGCACGCAGGGGACGTAGTCCGCCTCGTCGAGAAGGCCGTTGTTGACGCCCCAGGCGAGCGCGAAGCAGAAGAGCGCCGTCGCGCTCATCTCCGGCAAGTCGGGGTCGCGCCCGTCGAGGAGATTCGGCGACCACGCGCCATCGGCGCGCTGGAGGTCCTTCACCTTCGCGGACATCCCGCGAAACAGGTCCAGGAAGAAGGGCCGCGTCCGCAAATCGGGCGGCAGCTCGCGCAGGACGAGCGGAAGGCCGCCCAGTCCCCAGCCGTTCCCGCGTCCCCAGAAGCCCTTCTCACCGTGCGCGGAACGTTTCGCGCGCGCCGCGTAGTCGCGGTAGAAGAGCCCCGCCTCGCGGTCATGAAGCCGCGCGGCGGAGGCGCGGTATTCGCCGATCAGGAAGTCCCGGTAGCGCGCCTCGCCGGTGAGCGCGGCGAGTTTCGCCCACACGGGCGGCGACATGAAGAGCGCGTCGCTCCAGGACCAGCGCAGGAGGTTCGGGCTGAAGGTCCCGTTCGGCAACCGCTGGACAACCGGTGCGCGGGACCGGTTTTCGAGGATGTAGTCGAAGACGGCGCGCGTCGGGGCCACCGCCTCCAGGTCGTCGTCCACACGCGCAAGCTCCAGCCACGTCTGCCCGATGCCGTGCGTCTCCGCGTAGAACGGACGCCCCCCGTCGAGTCGCCAGGCGTTGTTCGTCCCCTCCTGGCGGAGGATGTCGAGATAGGGCCGTTCCGGGTGGGCGAGGGCGAACGCCGTCAGCCCCGCGTAGAACGCCCCGTACGTCCAGTCGCGATGGTTCGCGCGCGTCGGGTGCGCCAGCGCGTAGTCGGCCACCTTCGCCCCGTCCGCGGCCAGCGTCGCGAGATCCCACGCCTCGGAGACGGCCCCCGCCGCCGCGAGCGCGCCGCACAGCGCCAGCCCCAGAACAAAATGCGTCCCTCTCCTCATCGCGTCGCCTTTCCCGTCCGTTCGCGGGCTCCTATTCGTAGCGGAGACAGTCGATGGGGTTGAGGCGGCTCGCGCGCCAGGCCGGGTAGAAGCCGAAGAACATGCCCACGAAGGACGAAAAGAGGAACGCGGCCGCCGTCGAACCCGTCTCGACGAGGATCGGCCACCCCAGCACGCCGCCCAGCCATTCGGCGCCGCCCACGCCGAGCGCGACGCCGATGCCGCCGCCGACGGTGGAGAGGAGGATCGATTCCAGGATGAACTGCGAGAGGATGTTCGCGGGCGTCGCGCCGATGGCCATGCGCAGGCCGATCTCGCGGATGCGCTCCGTCACCGAGACGAGCATGATGTTCATGATGCCGATGCCGCCCACCAGGAGCGAAATCGCCGCAACGGCCGCGAGGAGCACGGTCATCGTGTTCGAGACGCCGCTCATGGTGGAGGTGATCTCGGCCATGTCGATGATGCGGAAGTCGTCGGCCACCTCGTCGCCGAGGCGGTGGCGCTGGCGCAGGAGCGCGCCGATCTCGCGCTTCGCCTCCTCGATCTGGTCCATCGAGTAGAGCGAGAGCTTCAGCTGGCGCACGTTGTCCGGGAACGTGGAGGCCTGCAGGACGCGCTTGACGGTCGTGTAGGGCGCGAGCACGGCGTCGTCCTGGTCCTGCCCGAAGCCGCCCACGCCCTTCACGTCCATGACGCCCTTCACCTTGAACGGCATGTTGCCGATGCGAATCGTGCGCCCGACGGCCTCGCCGTCCGGGAAGAGGTTCGAGGCGACCGTGCGCCCCAGCACGCAGACGCGCGCGCTCTGGCGCTCCTCCTGCTCGCTGAAGTAGTCGCCGTCCACGACGTCCCAGTTGCGGATCGTCGTGAACTCGGTCGAGACGCCGTAGACCGTCGTGTTCCAGTTCTTGTCCGCGTAGATCACCTGCATCTGCGTGCGCACTTCGGGGCTTTCGGCCTTCACGAGGTGCGCGAGCTCGCGGCGGATCGCGAGGCCGTCGGACGCCGTGAGCGACTGCCCCTCCCCCGCGCCGCCATGCACGCCCGCCGCCGTGTGCCGCTGCTCGCTGAAGATCATCACCACGTTGTCGCCCATCTTCGAGATCTGGGCGACCATGTTCTGGCTCGCGCCCTTCCCGATCGCGAGCACCACGATCACGGCCGCGATGCCGAAGATGATGCCGAGCATCGTGAGCGCGCTGCGCGTCTTGTTGCGCCAGATCGCCTTGACGGCGACCTTGAAGATCATGAAGAGGTTCATCGCCGGTCGTCCTTGATGAGGTGGCCGTCGCGCATGAGGAGGTGGCGCTTCGCGTAGGCGGCGATGTCGTCCTCGTGCGTGACCATGACGATGGTGATGCCCTCGTTGGAGAGCGCGGTGAAGAGGTTCATGATCTCGATGGAGCTCTTCGTGTCGAGGTTGCCGGTGGGTTCGTCGGCGAAGAGGACGGGCGGCTCGTTCATGAGGGCGCGGGCGATGGCGACGCGCTGCTGCTGTCCGCCGGAGAGCTGCGCGGGCGTGTGCGTGCCGCGTCCGCCGAGGCCCACGCGCGTGAGGAGTTCGAGGGCCCGCGCCCGGCGGGCGGCGCGCCCGAGGCGGCCGAGGTAGAAGTCGGGCAGCTCCACGTTCTCGATCGCGCTCGTGCGGGCGAGGAGGTTGAAGGTCTGGAAGACGAAGCCGAGCTTGCGGTTGCGGATGTGCGCGAGCTCCGTGCGCGAGCGGCGCGCGACCTCGATGCCGTCCAGCAGGTAGCTGCCGCTCGTGGGCGTGTCGAGGCAGCCGAGGATGTTCAGCATCGTCGACTTGCCGCTGCCGGAGGCGCCCATGATCGCGACGAACTCGCCCGAATCGATCGTGAGCGACACGCCGTCCAGCGCCGCGACCGGCTCCTCGCCGAGCGCGTAGATCTTGCGGAGATCCCGTATTTCGATTAGGTGGCTCATCGGTCGGAGGGGGACGGGATCAGGGGGGCGGCGGCGCGCCGCTCTTCTTGTTCTTGTCGCGGGACGGGTGCTTGGGCATGAACGGGTTGTTCGCGCCGTCCGGCTCCGCGCCCGCCTTCGGCGCGACGGCGGTGCCGAGGACGGCCTCGCGGCCTTCGAGGGCGGCATCCGAGCGGATCTCGGTGAAGCTGCCATCGCTCAGCCCCGTCTCCACCACCATCCGCTCGGGCCGTCCGTCGGCCCCCAGCAGGTAGAGCGCCCGCCCCTTCTCGGCCGGCGGCCGCGCATCGGGCGCCGCGTCGGCGGGATGGTAGCGGAACGCGGCGGAGGTGACGGCGAGTACGCCGCGCGCCTCGTCGACGTGGACGGAGATGTTGGCCGTCATGCCGGGGAAGAGCTTCCCGCCCGGGTTCTCGGCCTCGATGATCACGGGGTAGGTGACGACGCTCGACGTCGTGGTGGAGGCCATACGCACCTGGGTGACTTCGCCCGTGAAGGTGACGCCCGCGTAGGAATCGACCGTGAAGGAGACGACCTGCCCGTCCTTGACGCTCCCGATGTCCGCCTCCGGCACCGTCGCCTCCACCTGGATGCGCCGGAGGTCGGTCGCGAGCTTCAGGAGCGGCACGGCGTTCATGGAGGAGACGACCGTCTGGCCCTCGTCCACGGAGCGCGTGATCACCACGCCGTCCACGGGCGAGAGGATCGTGCAGTAGTCGAGGTTGGCCTTCGCCTGGCTCACGCTCGCCAGGCTCTTCTCCACGCTCGCCTTCGCGGCGGCGAGGGCGGCGAGGCCGGTGTCGCGCGCCTCCAGCGCGCTGTCGTAGTCCGCGACCGGCGCCATCTCCTTCTTCACGAGCTCCCGCTTGCGGGCCAGCGTCTTTTCGGCGAGCGCGAGCTGCGCCTCGCACTTCTTGACGTTCGCCTCGTTCGCGTGGAGTTCGCCGAGGGCGCTCTTGTAGTTCGCCTCGTAGACCTGCGGGTCGATGAGGGCGACGACCTGCCCGTTCGTGACGACGGAGTTGTAGTCCACGAAGAGCTTGACGATGCGGCCGTTCACCTGCGCGCCGACCTCAACCTCCTTGATCGGCTGCACGGTGCCCGTGGCCTCCACGGTGCGGAAGATGTCCGTGCGGAGGATCTTCGCCGTGCGGTAGTGGACGACAGCGGCCTCGGTCGGCCGCGCGTCGAGGAACCGCAGCACGCCGTCCGCCGCGCCGCCCAGCACCGCGAGCCAGACACCCGTCTTGACGAGCGTGTTAGTCCATTTCATGATCCGTCACCTCCCGATGCGTTCCGTTCTTCTCCGCGCCCGCGCGCCCGGCATACGGCGGCACGCGCCCCGTCAGGCGGATGAGCGCGGCCTCGGCGGCCTCGCCCGCGTAGAACGCCTTGACGCGGGCGCCAAGCGCGTCCGTAAGCTTGTCCGCCGCGTCCGTGAAGTCGAGGCGGCAGGCGTCGCCCACGTTGTACTGCGCCTGTACGGTTTCGAGGTTCTCCCGGGCCTGCTCCACCTCGATGGTCGCCGCCGCAAGCGCCTCGCGCGCGTTGTCGCGGGTCGCCACGGCGACGGCGAGGTCGTAGGAGAGCTTCTGCTCGGCGGCCTCCACGTCCGTGCGGGCGCGCTCCATCTCCACGACGGCGGCGTCGACCGCGATCTGCCTGCGGTAGCCGTCGAGGAGGGTCTGCACGGCCCTGAAGCCCCAGCTCCAGTTCCAGGCGGGGTCCGCGAAGGAGAAGGCCGAGGA
>CAKULR010000137.1 GCA_934667295.1 uncultured Kiritimatiellota bacterium | reverse complement strand
GCGGGCGCACAGGAGGATAAGCCGCAGAGCATGCCGCGCGTCAGCGGCTTGACGCCTGAGCCGAGCAGGGGAAAAAATCCTGTCGGAGAATCCGGCGACAGGGACAGCAACGCAAACAGGAGGAGCGCACAGGGGAGCGGAAACCTGAGCGCGAACGCCAGGCGGCCGGCGACCAGCGCGCGGACCTCGTCGGTCAGCTTCTGCACCTTCCCCGTCGTCTGCAGCTCGCGCACGCTGGAGAGGATGCTCTTCGGGTCCTTCAGGGACTTGAACGCCGTGAACCAGGTGTCGCCGTAGTCCTCGGCCTCCTGCTTGAGGTGGATCGGCTCCGCGCGGCGCGTGGGGATCTCCACGCACTTGTCCCGGCGCAGCTCCCCGCGCGCGCCCTCCCAGAACTTCTTCCAGTTGGCCGGCTTCACGAAGCCGTACTGGGCGCACAGCTCCTCCAGGCGCGAGACGGGCATGTCGCCGAAGCTCGTGAGCATCTCCTTCACGAAGTCGCCGGGCTTCTCCCTGATCATCGTCGCCACGCGGCCCGGGTCCGCCATCTGCGTCACGAGGATGTGGTCCTCCGGCGCCAGCACAAGCGTCTCGCACGCCGCCTCGTAGGTGAACTGGTGCCCCCTGCGCGTGGGGAAGTCCACCGTCACGCGGCGGTAGAAGTAGTCGCGCGCGCGCACCTTGCCGAGCCCCCACGCGGCGCTCAGCACGAGCGCGCCCTCGTGGAAGGAGAGCAGGCGCCCGAGGCGGCCGACGGTCTCCTTGAGCGGGCGCACGTCGAAGCCGACGCTGTCGATGAACGAGAGCTCCAGGCGGTCCTTCGTGGTCTTCTTCAGGGCGTCGCGCACGCCCACGCCCTGCAGCTTCGTGCCGAGCAGGCGGTAGCAGGACGAAACCACGTTGAACGCGCCGTTGAAGTCGGCCGCCTCCACGAAGGCGTTCAGCAGCCGCACGGCCATGTCCGCACCCCTGCCCTCGGGGACGCCCGCGATCAGCTCGACCATCTCGCCTACGGGACAGGGAGGCCGCTCCAGCAGTTCATTGAAACGCGCTTCCATCTCTTCTACCGACTTCTTGTCCATGGGGCCAGCCTTCCTTGTTGAAAAAAACGTGGCGGTTAGTATAGCATTTCCCGCGCGTGGACGCAATGAGGGTTGCGCGGAACTACGGTGCCATGTCGAGCGTGCCGACCGAGCCGTTGAAGTAGAACTCCTGCCCCGTCGCGTCCATCACGCTGCGCCAGAGGTCGCCGTCGAGCCGCACCTGCTGGCGCTCGATCGTGGCGAGGCGGATCGGCACGAGCGTGTAGTTGTCGCCCACCGAGCCCACCACGCAGTTCGTGCGGCCGGCCATCGCGGCGTGGACCGCGTTGCGCGCGAGCATGTAGCAGCGGATGGCGTCCGTCCCCCGCGCCGGCACGCTGCGGATCATGTAGCTCGGGTCGAAGTACTTGACGCTCGCGGGGATGCCCCGCGCCTTGAAGTGGGCGGCGATCCGCCGCTTCAGGAACTCGCCGATGTCCTTCTTGAGCACGTTCCCGCTCGCGTCGGTTCCGGCCGCCCCCTCGTCCTTCATGAGCCGCTGCCCGGCGCCCTCGGCGACGACGATGACCGTGTGGGTCTTGCCGCTCGCGAAGCGCCGCTCCAGGGCGGCGAGCAGGCCGCCCGGACCCTCCAGCTCGAAGTCCACCTCGGGGATGAGGCAGAAGTTGACGACGGGGTTCGCGAGCGCGGCGTAGGCCGTGATGAAGCCCGAGTCGCGCCCCATGAGCTTCACGAGCCCCACGCCGTTCATCGTGCCCTTCGCCTCGGCGTGCGCGCTGCGGATGACGTTCGTCGCCTCCACGAAGGCCGTCTCGAAGCCGAAGGACGGCCCCACGAACTGGAGGTCGTTGTCGATCGTCTTCGGCACGCCCACGACGGAGATCGAGAGGTGCCGCGCAAGGCACATCTCCGCGATGTCGCGCGCGCAGCGCAGGGAGCCGTCGCCGCCGATGCAGAAGAGCACGTTGATGTTCATGCGCATCAGCGTCTCCACGATGTCCTCCGTGGGCTGCTGCCCGCGCGCGCTGCCGAGGATCGTGCCGCCGACCTCGTGGATCGTGTCCACCTCGTCGGGGCCCAGCAGAAGCGGCTCCTGGTTGCCGCGCGGCGTGAGGCCCGCGTAGCCGTAGCGGATGCCGTAGATGGTCTTCACGCCGTAGTCGAAGGACAGGATCTCGACGAGGCCCTTGATCACGTTGTTGAGGCCGGGGCAGAGCCCGCCCGCCGTGAGGATCGCGACGCGCGTCCAGGCCGGGTCGTGGAAGATCCGCTCGTGCGGACCCGCCCGCTCGAAGCTCGGCTCGTGCCCCAGCCGCTCCTCCAGGAGGCGCAGCAGCGGCACGCTTTCGTCCATGTACACGCGGCTCCCCTCGGAGATGAACGCATGGTGGCGCACGGGCGAGGGGATCTTGCACGCCCCCAGCGTGTCCACGTCGAACGGGTAGGCCGCAGGGTTCGCGGCGATCTTTTCAAGTGTTGGCGAGATCATGGCGGTGAAGAAGGTTCTAGGTTCTAGGTTTTAGGTTTCAGCTGAATAGGGGGTAAGGTTTCAGGCACCGGCCTTGACGAGACAGGCGAGGCCGGCGACGAAGAGGACGAGCATCGCGAGGTTGAGGACGTGCGACGTCCGGGGCGCGCCCGCGAACTCCTTCCACACGAGGATGCCCCAGAGGGCGGAGACGAGCGTCGCGCCCTGCCCGAGCGCGTAGGAGATCGCCGCGCCCGCCGTCCCCGCCGTCACGAAGGAGAGCAGCGTGCCCATCGCCCAGATCGAACCGCCGAGGACGCCGACGAGGTGGATCGGCAGCGGGCCCCTGAACCAGTCCGACCCCTTCACGGGTTCGCCCGCCACGGGCTTCTTCATCGCGAGCGTGTTGAAGACGAAGTTCGAGGCGAAGACGCCGCTCGCGAAGACGAAGAAACCCGTGTAGGGCGTCAGCATCCCGACGGACGGCGCGGCGGCGCCCTGCATGAACGACATGTCGACGACGCGGTTGACGAGCGGCGAGAACCAGCTCATCAGAAGGCCCGCGAGAACCGCGAGGACAAGCCCCCTGCGCGTCTGGCCCGGCGCGCCGGACGCCCCGCCGCCCGCCTGCTTCGCCCGGAACGCGAGCGCGTTGCAGACGATCGACACGACGATCAGCGCAAGCCCCGTCCAGATGAACGCCGCGTTCCCCTTGCCGTCCACGAAGTAGTTCGCCACCGTGCCCCCCACGAGCGCGAGCCCCACACCGACCGGAAACGCCACGGACATCCCCGCCACCGCGATCGCCGCCGCCAGCAGGATGTTCGACGCATTGAAGACGATGCCCCCGAGGAACGGCCACATCCAGTTCGCGCCGAAGCTCGACCGGAGGTTCGCCGCGAATCCCCACGCGCCCTGCTCCCCTATCGACCCCATCGTGAACCCCGCCAGGACGGAGAAGAGGAGAAGCCCGATCACGTAGTCCCAGTAGAACAGCTCGTAGCGCCAGCTCCTGCCCGCGAGCTTCTGGGTATTGCCCCAGCTTCCCCAGCAGAGCATCGTGAGAACGCACAGGCCAACGGCCAATCCATAGTTGCTGCAGTAGTACATGGAAGATTAAGTGATTAAGTGGTTAAGTGGTTAAGTGGTTAAGTAGTTAAGTGGGTAAGTGGGTAATAAGTAGTTTGGAGGTTGAAAAAATAAGAGATTGACTGAAAGGTTGAGGGAACGTTCGAAGAGCAACTTAACCACTTAACTACTTAAAGCGAAGCGACTTAATTACCGTACCTCCCGCCTGAAGGGAACCGACGCCTGTGCGCCGGGACGGGTGACGGCGAGCGCGGATGCCGCCTGGGCGAAGGCGACCGCCTCGTCCACGTCTTTTCCCTCGGCGAGGGCGACGACGAACGCGCCGTTGAACGTGTCCCCTGCGGCCACCGTGTCCACGGCCTTCACCTTCACGCAGGGGTGGATCCGCCCGGCCGCATAGCACCCCTTCGCGCCAAGCGTGATCACGACGTGCGCGACGCCGCGACGCTTCAGCACGCGCTCCGCCCTCTGGGCGCTCGCGAGGTCGGTCACCTTCACGCCCGTCAGGAACTCCGCCTCGGTTTCGTTCGGGGTGATCCAGTCCAGGCAGACGTAGAGTTCCCGGGGCAGCTTCGCGGCGGGAGCCGGGTTGAGGATCACGGGTACACCCTTCGCATGCGCGGTCCGCGCCGTCCACAGCACCGTCTCCAGGGGCGTCTCCAGCTGGAGGAGGAGGGCGTCGGCCCGCTCGATGTCCGCCGCGAACGGCGCAACGTCCCCGGGGGAAAGCGTGCCGTTCGCGCCGAGCGCCACGGAGATGCAGTTCTGCCCCTTTTGGTCCACGAGAATGAGGGCCGTGCCGGATGCAACGTTTTTGTCGACGATGAGCCGCGCGTCGATGCCCTCCCGCTTCAGGCGGCGCGCGGTGTCGCGTCCGAACAGGTCGTCCCCGACCTTGGCGATGAACAGGCACTGTTTCCGGCGCGCGGAGAGCCGCGCCACGGCGACGGCCTGGTTCGCGCCCTTTCCGCCGGGATTCATCATGAACGAACCGCCGCACACGGTTTCTCCCGGCACGGGAATCTTCGCGCCGGAAATCACCATGTCCGTATTCGTGCTGCCCAGTACGACAATCATGCGCTGCTCCTTTCTGAAGGAGCGATTAGTATAGCATAATTCGGGGTCGGATAAGGCACGCGCCGTCACACGCACAGGGGCGTGTCGGCGCGGAGGCGGCCCTGCGCGAGTTCGACCACGCGCGTGAAGAACGCGGCCGGGAGCGGGAGGGCGTGGATCGTCATCACGACGGTCCGCCCGGTCGCCGCGAGGCGGGCGAAGACCTCCTGCCGGCACGCGGGATCGAAATGCGCCGTCGCCTCGTCGAGGAGGAGCGTCGGCGCCCCGCTCGCG
>CAKULR010000136.1 GCA_934667295.1 uncultured Kiritimatiellota bacterium | reverse complement strand
GGGCAACAACCGATTGTGGCGTAGGCCCCGCAGGGGCCGTCGTAGCCACATCGGTTGTTGCCCGATTCTGCGTATCGCGTCCGCGATCTGCGTTTCACAAAAAAGTCGAATGCTAAGCCAAGAGGAGAACGACATGACGATGAAGAAGATGGTGTTCGTGGCCGCGCTGGTGGCGGTTGGTGGGCTGGTGGCCGCGCCGCAGCCGCTGGACCTCAACGGATCCTGGGAGTTCCGCTTCGAGGAGGGGAAGAGCTGGAAGGAGGCGAATCCGGCGTTCGCCGCGACGGACCGCATCGTGGTGCCGGGCTGCTTCGACGCGCTGCCGAAGTGGTTCATGAAGCGGGGGACGGGCCACTACCGCCGCACGTTCACGCTCGACGCGCCGGTTGAGAACGCCTGGCTCGTCGTGGACGGGCTGGGGCTCTACGGCACGTTCCGGATCGACGGACGCGACATCGGGACGGACGCATTGCCCTGGAGCCGCGTCGAGATCCCGACGGGTCCGCTCGCCGCCGGCGAGCACACGCTCTTCGCCGCCGTGGACAACCGCTTCGATTGGAGCTACCAGAAGCTCGTGCGCACGTACTACGACTTCCACTGCTGGGGCGGCTTCTTCCACGGCGTCTCGCTCGCGTTCGACAACCGGAAGCTCTTCGTGCGCACGCGCGACTACGCAACGGGGACGGTCGAGATCGAGGCCGTGGATTTCAAGGCGGCGGACTTCGACGCGACGCTCGTCTTCGACGGCACGAACACGCTCGCCGCCGCCTTCAGGGGCGGACGCGCCACCGTCGCGGTGCCGGGCTTCCGCCTCTGGTCGCCGGACCATCCCAACCTCCACACGGTCGCCCTGCGGGAGGCCGGCCGGACCGTCCTCTCCACCCGCTTCGGCATCCGCACGGTCGAGGCGAAGAACGGCGGGATCTACCTCAACGGCGAGCGGATTTTCCTGAAGGGCGCGAACCGCCATGACCAGTTCCTCCTCCAGGGCGCCGCGACGCCGGAGGGCGTGATGCTCACCGACATCCAGAACCTCAAGGCGATGGGGGGCAACTTCTTCCGGGGGGCACACTACCCGCAGTCCCAGCGCTTCCTCGACCTCTGCGACGAGCAGGGCGTGCTCGTGTGGGAGGAGTCGCTGGGGTGGGGCAACGGACAGAACTACACCTACAGGCGCATCGACGGCAACAACGAGCTGAAGGACCCCGGCTTCGTCGCGCGGCAGCTGGAGCAGACGACGCTCATGGTGCGCAACAGCTTCAACCACCCGTCCGTGATCATCTTCGCGTTCATGAACGAGTGCAACAGCGGCACGCCGGAGTGCAAGGCGGTGGCGGACCAGCTGATCGCGGCGATCAAGAAGGAGGATTCCGGCCGCCTCGTCACGTTCGCCTGCAACATGATCTCCTCCGACATCTGCAACGAGAACACCGACCTCATCGCGTTCAACACCTACCCCGGCACGATCAACGGCTATCCGGGCCTCCACGACGAACTCGTCGAGAAGATGCACAACATGAAGGGGCACGGCATCGACTGGGCGGTGGCGCACTTCCAGAAGAAGTACCCCGGCAAGACGATCATCATCTCCGAGATGGGCACGGCGGGCCTCTACGGCCACCGCGATCCGTCCGCCCCCGTCGAGAGCGAGGACTTCCAGGACGAGCACAACGGAATCGTCGCCGAGGCGGTGTGGGCGAACCCGGGGCTTGCGGGCATCGCCTACTGGCAGTACTTCGACACGCGCACGTGCGGACGCGAATGCACGCAGGACGGCAAGAAGCATGTCGCGATGAGCTTCGCGGGCCTCTTCGACTGCTACCGCCGCCCGAAGCGCGCCGTCCGCACGCTCGCGGACTGGTTCCGCAACAAAAAGCCGGCCAACCTTTCCACCCCCTGACGCGCCCGTGCGCTTTCCGTGCGTCCGGCATGGCACGCGCGCGTGTTTTGTGATATAATTCGGTCAATCTAACCACAAGAGGATGTTCGATGGAAACCGTTTCTGAAGTTCTGAACGACACGACGACGAAGATTGCCAAGTCCTTCGAGGCGCTGAAGACGCAGTTCTCGGGGCTCCGCACGGGCAAGGCGTCCCCCGCCCTCGTCGACGGCATTAAGGTCGACTACTACGGCGCACCCACGCCGATCAAGAACCTGGGCACGATCTCCACGCCGGAGGCGCGCCAGATCAAGATCACGCCGTTCGACCCCACCGTGCTCGCGGAGATGAACAAGGCGATCCTCGCCGCCAACCTCGGCGTGACGCCGCAGACGGACGGCAAGGTGCTGCGCATCACGATCCCCGAGCTCAACGGCGAGCGCCGCAAGGAGATCGTGAAGCTTGCGAAGACGCAGGCCGAGGCCCAGAAGGTTGCGATGCGCAACGTGCGCCGCGATGCGAACGACGCGCTCAAGAAGCTGGAGAAGGACAAGAAGATCTCCGAGGACGACCTGAAGCAGGGCCTGGAGAAGGTCCAGAAGGCGACGGACGACGGCATCGCGAAGATCGACGCCGAACTGAAGACCAAGGAAGCCGAGGTGATGGCCGTCTAAGGCCGTCGCCCCGCATCTGCGACTGAACACAATTCGACAGGAGGGAGACTGACATGGCGGAAGATGTTGAGATGACCCCGATTTCCCCGGCGGAGGGCGGAAGCGTCCCCCCGAAGGTGGCCCCGTTCGGCGCGGCGGCGACGCCCGCGCCCGCAGCACCGGCAGTGCCTGCGGCGCACAAGGTTCCCCTCACGTCGTCGGCGGTGTCCGCCTCGCCGGGCCTCTCCACCATCAAGCTGAAGCCCGTCATCCGCAAGCCGACGATCCACAAGCCGGTCGTGGGGGCGCGTCCGGCGCCCATCGCGCCGGCGGCGGCCCCTGCGGCGGCGAAGAAGGCCACGCAGAACCTCAAGTCCGTGACGGGGCCGATCCCCGCGCAGGCCACGCTCAAGAAGACGGGCATCATCGCCGAGGGCATCATCACGCCCCAGCAGCAGCAGGCCGCGAAGTCGAAGACCTCGCGCATTTCCCTGGAGTCCGCCATCGGCGTGGCGCCGGTGAAGGAAGGGCCCGCCCCGCTCAAGACGATCCGTCTGCGCCGTCCGACGGACCTCAAGCCGACGCCGATGGCGCTCACGCCCAAGGCCGAGGAGAAGCCCGCCGAGGTGCCGACGAGGCCGACGGCGGCGCCCGAACCGGCGGCGGACGAGGCGAGCGTGACGCAGAAGCGGACGCTGAAGCTCCACCGCCCCGGCGGCATCGGCATCAAGCCGCCGACGCTGGGCATTGGCAAGCCGCCCGTCGCGGGCGAGGTGAAGGACATCCCCGACATGGGCGGCGACGTGCCCGACCTCGGGGCGGTGCCGACCCTCGACGCGGCCGCGCCGCGCGCGGAGGGCCTGGGCGTGCCGAAGTGGGTCGCGGCGCTGTCGCTCGTGGCGTCCGTGGCGGCCCTGCTCGTGATGGGATGCCTCGTCTTCAACCTGGTCGAGGAAGCCCGCCATGCGACGGGGGCCGGCGCGAACGAGACGGCGTTCCTCGACTTCTAGGGACGGCGCGCAATGCGTCGGTTTTGCGTACTTGCACGTTCGGCCGCGCTTGAAGCGCTGGCCGAACCGCTTTCTGCGGTTGTCTTCCTGGTGGCGCTGCTGACGATCCACTGGGCGCCCGTCTTCCACTACCACCAGTTCGGCGAGGCGGGGCGGCTCGCGCGTGAGTGCGGGTTCTCGGCGCTGCTCGTGTTCGGGCTGGTGTTCGCGACGGCGGCGGCGGTGCGGGCGATCGGCGGGGAAATCGCGTCCGGCACGGCGGCGGCGGCGTTGGCGCGCCCCGTGCCGCGTCCGCTTTTCTTCTGCGCGAAGATTTCCGGGGTGGTGGGGGCCTTCCTGCTGTTCGGCCTCGCCGTGGCGGCGGCGACGGTGCTTGCGACGTATGCGTCCGCCGAGGGGGCGCGCCTTGCGACCTGCTGCGCGGAGGGCGTGGTGCCGTCGCGCATCTGGCAGCCGGGTCTGCGGTTCGGGACCTGCCTGACGCTGGGGGGCTTCGTGCTTGCCGCGCTGGCGAACCGTTTTGCGGCCGCGCGGTTCTGCGTGACGGCGTGCGTGTGTATGGCGCTCGCGCAGCCGCTTGCGCTGGCGGCCGCCCTGCCGTTCGGTCCGGAGGGCGTGGGGGCGATGGTCGGTGTGCTGCCGTGGCGGATCGTGCCCGCGCTGGGAGTGCTGGCGTGCGGCTGCACGGTGTTCGTCGTGCTGGCGGGGGCGTTGGCGGTGAGGCTGAAGCCGGCGCCGACGGTGGCGCTTGTCTCCGCTGCGGTGCTGTCGTCCTTCGTCTGGCCCGTGCGGGGGATTCTGCCGGCACTGGAGCGTTTCTGGCGGGGGGACGGATTGGCCGTGGGACAGACCCTGGCCTGGGGCGAAATGGGACAGCCCCTGCTGGCGGCCGTCGGCCGGGTGGCGTTCTGGTTGGTGGCCGGGTCCGCGCTGCTGCAGGGAAGGGAGTTGCCGTGAGCGAACCGGTGGTTGAGATCCGTGGACTGCGGAAGACGTTCCGCGACTTCTGGCTGCGTCCTGTCGCCGAGGCGGTGAACGGCATCGACCTCGACGTGGCGCGCGGGGACGTGTTCGGTCTGCTGGGTCCGAACGGTTCGGGCAAGTCGACGACGATCAAGATGATCCTCGGCCTCCTCGCGCCCACGGCGGGCACGGTGAGGCTCTTCGGCCTGCCGCCGCGCGCGCGTGGCGCGCGCGCGCGCCTCGGATACCTGCCCGAACTCTCCTACCTCCATCCGTTCCTCACCGCGCGCGCGACGGTGCGCTACGATGCGGGGCTCGCCGGTCTGGACGGCAGGACGGCGTAGGCGCGGACGGACGGGCTGCTGGAGCAGGTGGGCCTGGCCGCGAACGCGGACCGCGCCGTGGGCGGGTTCTCGAAGGGCATGGCGCGCCGGGTCGCGTTCGCGAGCGCGCGCGTCGCGCATCCCGAACTGCTCATCCTCGACGAACCGACCAGC
>CAKULR010000135.1 GCA_934667295.1 uncultured Kiritimatiellota bacterium | reverse complement strand
CCGTGCTGAACGCGCCGGGCACGATCGACGCGGGCTATCGCGGCGAGGTGGGCGTCATCCTCGTCAACCTCGGCGCGGAGCCGTTCACGGTCGAGAAGGGCATGAAGGTCGCGCAGGTCGTCGTGGCGCCCGTCGTCCGGGCCGAAATCGTCGAGGTCGCCGAAACGGACACGACGGAGCGCGGTGCGGACGGATTCGGGTCATCGGGAGTCTAGGTCATGGGTCTTGACATTGTCAATTACGGCGCGGCGGTTCTCCGCGAAACGGCGCATCCGGTTCCGTCCGTCACCCCCGCGCTCGTGCAGCTGGCGGAGGACAGGGTGGACACGATGCACAAGGCGCGCGGGGTCGGCCTCGCGGCCCCCCAGGTGGGGCGCCTGGAGGCGATGTGCGTCATCGACGTGCCGGCGGACTGCGAGGAGGACGACGAGACGCGCGCGTTCAACGCCGCCGTCGCGATGCCGCTCGTCATGTTCAACCCCGTGATTGTCGCGACGGAGGGCTCGCAGGACGGCAAGGAGGGGTGCCTCAGCCTCCCGAACATGAGCGCCCCGGTCGTGCGCGCCGCCCAGGTGACATGCCAGTACACGGACGCCCGCGGGATGCCGCAGATCGTGACGGCGCGCGGCTTCCTCGCGCGTGCCCTCCTGCACGAGACGGACCACCTCAGCGGCATCCTCTATGTCGACCACCTGAGCGCCGTGGACAAGCTCGCGATGGCGAAGAAGCTCCAGAAGCTCGCCAAGAAGAATGGCGGCAACCTTTAGCGGTTTTGGTAGGGGCACGCGTCCCGCGTGACCGGAGAAGTTTTGAGAGAGTGAAGGACAAGAAGACGTATGTCGATTGAAGAATGGTTGAGGGGCGGCTTCGAGGCCGCGTTCCCGGGGAACGACTTCGCGAAGATCCGCGCCGTGCCGGCCACGGATCCCAGGTTCGGCGACTTCCAGTGCAACGACGCGCTGGCGAGCGCCAAGGTGCTGCACCTGCCGCCCCGGAAGATCGCCGAGGCCGTGTTCGCGAAGCTGATGGAGACGAAGCCGGACTTCATCGAGCAGGTGGAGCTGGCCGGTCCCGGCTTCCTCAACATCACGGTTTCGACCGACTGGCTCGCCGCCCGGCTCGCCGCGCTCGCCGGCACGGCCACGCTCGGCATCCCCCAGACGGGCGCGGGCAAGCGGGTCGTCATCGACTACTCCTCCCCGAACGCCGCCAAGCAGATGCACATCGGCCACATCCGCTCCACCGTGATCGGCAACGCGATCGACCGCATCTACCGCGCGCTCGGCTACGACGTGATTGCCGACAACCATCTCGGCGACTGGGGCACGCAGTTCGGCATCCTCATCAAGGGTTACCGCGAACTGCTCACCGAGGACGAGCGCGAACACCTCTCCGTCGCCAACCTCGAAAAGTGCTATGTCCTCTCGGCGGCGAGGGCCAAGGAGGCGGACGGCGCGTGGAAGGAGGCGTGCAAGGCCGAGCTCGTGAAGCTGCAGCAGGGCGACCCCGCGAACCGGGCGCTCTGGAAGAAGTTCATCGACATCTCGATCGCCGAGTTCAACCGGATGTACGACAAGCTCGGCGTGAAGTTCGACACCTATCGCGGCGAGTCGTACTACAACGACACGATGCCGGGCGTCGTGGCGCGCCTCCAGGAGATGGGCCTTGCGGTCGAGTCCGAAGGCGCGCTCGTCGTCAACCTCGAAGCCGAGAAGCTGGGCGTCGCGATCGTCCGCAAGTCGGACGGCGGCTACAACTACACGACGAGCGACCTCGCGTGCGTGGAGCTGCGCGTGAAGGAGTACGATCCCGAGCGCATCATCTACGTCACCGACGCGCGCCAGCAGCTCCACTTCCGGCAGTGGTTCAACATCGCGGGCAAGATGGGCTACACCGTGAAGCTCGTCCATGTGCCGTTCGGCCTCATGAGCTACCAGGGCAAGGCCATCTCCACGCGCGAGGGCAACCTCATCAAGCTCGACGACCTGCTCGCCGAGGCCGTGCGCCGCGCGCTGGAGATCGTCAAGGACCGTGGCGGCGACGAGAAGCTGGCCGAGCAGATCGGGTTCGGCGCCGTCAAGTACTCCGACCTCTCGCACGACCCGATTACGGACATCGACTTCAGCTGGGACAAGGCGCTTGCCCTTGAGGGCAATTCCGGCCCCTACCTCCAGTACGCCTACGCCCGCGTCTGCTCGCTCATGGAGAAGGCCGGGGGCGCGCCCGCCGCCGCGTTCGCGCTCGGCACGCCCGTCGAGAAGCAGCTCGCCCTCCAGCTCCTCCAGTTCGGCCCCACGGTCCTCCGCGCGGCCGAGAGCTACAAGCCGAGCGTCCTTGCGGACTACCTGTTCCAGACCGCGCAGCTCTACAGTTCCTTCTACCAGCGCTCGCCCATCCTGAAGAGCGAACCCGCCGTGCGCGACGCCCGCCTCGCGCTCTGCGCGCTCTTCGGCAAGGTCCTCGCGAAGGGCCTTTCGCTGCTGGGCATCGAGACGCCGAACCGGATCTGAGTTCTGTTCAGGAGGATGTTCATGGCAACCTTGAAACTGGGCGTGCTGGGTTCGGGCTCCGGCTCGAACATGCAGTCGATCGTGGACGCGATCGAACGGGGCGAACTCGACGCGGAGATCCGGCTTGTCCTCGCGGACGTGCCGGACGCCTACATCCTGGAGCGCGCGCGGAAGCACGGCATCCCCTGCCAGTGGCTCGACTGCGCGCCGTGGAAGACGAAGCTGGAAGGGCCGGCCGAGGACCGCTGCATCGAGCTGCTGAAGACGGCCGGCTGCGACACGGTCGTCCTCGCCGGGTTCATGCGCATCGTCAAGCCCAAGCTGCTCGCGGCGTTTCCACTGCGCGTCCTGAACATCCACCCCGCGCTGCTGCCGGCGTTCCCGGGCGTCCACAGCTGGACGCAGGCGCTCGACTACGGCTGCAAGGTCGCGGGCGTGACGGTCCACTTCGTCGATGCGGGGACGGACTCCGGCCCCATCATCGTCCAGAAGAGCGTCCCCGTCCTGGAGGACGACACGCCCGAGACGCTCCATGCGCGCATCCAGGTGCAGGAGCATCTTGCGTTCCCCGAGGCCCTGCGCCTTCTGGCGGCGGGGCGTCTTTCCGTTGAAGGCCGTCGTGTGAGGATTGCGAAGTGAACGGTGCCCTCCTGCTGCTGCTTGGCTGCGCGGCCTTCGTCGCCGCCTACTTCCTCTACTCGAAGTTCCTCGCGAAGAGCCTCGGCGTCGATCCGTCGCGTCCGACCCCGGCGCACACGCTCGGCGACGGCGTCGACTACGTGCCGGCGCACCCGATGGTGTTGTACGGACACCACTTCGCCGCCATCGCGGGGGCGGGGCCGATCGTCGGGCCCGTCCTCGCGGCGGAGTTCGGCTGGGTGGCGGTTGCGCTCTGGATCGTCCTCGGCTGCATCTTCGTCGGCTCGATGCACGACATGGTGACGCTCTTCCTCTCCGTACGCCACGAGGGCAAGTCCATCGGCTCCGTCATCGAGGACGTGCTGGGGCGGCCCGGCAAGATGATCTTCCTCCTGTTCTGCTTCGCGGCGCTCGTCCTCGTGATGTCCGTCTTCACGGGGCAGGTGGCGGACTCCTTCGTCTCGAACCCCGAGGTGGCGACCTCCTCGCTCCTCGGCATCTTCGAGGCGGCGCTTTTCGGCGTCTGCGTCTACCGGTTCCACTGGAGCGTCAAGTGGGCGAGCCTCGTCTTCGTGCCCGTCCTCTTCCTGCTCGTGTGGTTCGGCGTCCTCTATCCGTGCGACCTCGTGGCGCTCTGCGGCGTCTCGGCGCAGACGGCGCGGACGATCTGGGTGATCGTCCTCTTCGCCTACTGCTTCGTCGCCTCCACGCTGCCCGTGTGGCTCCTCCTCCAGCCGCGCGACTACCTGAACAGCTACCTCCTCTACGCGATGCTCGCGATCGGCCTCGCCGCCGTCCTGTGGGTCCATCCGACCATCCAGATCACCGCCTTCTCGGGCTTCACCCTGCCGGCGGCCGGGGGCGGCGTGAAGCACCTCTTCCCGCTCCTCTTCGTGACGGTCGCGTGCGGGGCCTGTTCGGGCTTCCACGCGCTCGTCGCCTCGGGGACGACCTCGAAGCAGCTTGACAACGAACGGCACATCCGTCCCGTCGGCTACGGCTGCATGCTCCTGGAGGGCGTGGTTGCGCTCCTCGCGCTCCTCGCCGTGGCGTGCGGCACGCAGGCCGACCTGGAGAAGGGCCTCGCGACGTTGCCGCCCGTGAAGCTCTTCGCGCAGGGGCTTGCCTCGTTCTGCGCGAAGATGGGCCTCCCGGAGAAGACGGCGGAGAGCTTCATGCTGCTCGCCGTGGCGGCGTTCCTCATGACGTCGGTGGACGCCTGCACGCGCCTCGCGCGCTTCGTGTGGCAGGAGATCTGGTCCACGTCGGCGCAGTCGGACGCGGGCGCGAAGGACCATCCGGCGCCGTCCCTCGTCGTGCGCCTCAACTGCAACATGTACGTCGCGACGACCGTCGTCATCCTGATCGGCGTCTACCTGCTCGTCTTCAACCCGTCGATGTCGGCGAACCTCTGGACGATGTTCGCCTCCGCCAACCAGATGCTCGCCTCCCTCACGCTCCTGACGGCCTCCCTGTGGCTCTTCAAGAAGCATCTCCGCTGGTGGATTGCCTTCCTGCCGATGTGCTTCATGATCCTCACCTCCGGCACGGCCGTCTTCCAGCTCTTCCTCGACAGCCTCGGCAAGTGGATGAAGCAGGGCTTCGCGGCGGGCGGCGTGACGGCGATCGGCGCGGCGGTCCTCTTCTGCCTCGCGGTCGTCCTGCTCGTCCTCGGCGCGTTGAAGCTGCGTAGGCTCATCCGCACCGCCGTCCTGCAGAAGGTCGCGAAGTCGCGATAAGGGGCCATGCTGCGGAGTTGCATTTTTCTTCAAGATCCCGCTTGCATCTCCAGGATGAATCCTGTATACTATTCCTTGTTTTCCACCTCCTTGGGGATATAGCTCAGTTGGTAGAGCGTCTCAATGGCAGTGAGAAGGTCAGGGGTTCGACTCCCCTT
>CAKULR010000134.1 GCA_934667295.1 uncultured Kiritimatiellota bacterium | reverse complement strand
CTGATGTGTCGTCTTGCATTTTTTCGGTTATTTGACGATTATCGCATTTACGTTGTACATTGGATTTCTTACGCAGTAAATTCTCATCGAAGCGACGGGGAACAGAATAATTCTGCGACTTCGCTTCGGAACGGTACCTTTCGGGACTTGAAACGGTAGAGGACAGAGACGGTAGATGGATGGCGCGCGAAGTACCCGCGCAGCCCTCGGCACGTGGCGTCCGACAACGGAGGTGTGGGAAGGTCGAGGTGTGGGAAGGTAGGTTCTACCACGGAACACACGGAAACGCCCTTCGGGCGACACGGAAGGAGGCCAAGGAAGGAATCTGCTCCGCACAATCCGGCCGCGTTCCCTCCACGTGTTCTTGAACTTGCAGGATTTAGACTTGCAGGATTTCGCGTCGGAACGTTCCGACGCGAAATCCCACATTTGAACCGTAGTCTAGACATGTTCTCGATCTCCATATAACTGATGTGTCGTCTTGCATTTTTTCGGTTATTTCACGATTATCGTATTTACATTTTACATTAGATTTCTTACGCAGTAAATTCTCATCTAAGCGACGAGGAACAGAATGATTGTGCGATTTCACTTCGGAACGGTACCTTTCGGAACTTGAAACGGTAGAGGACTTAGAGACGGTATAAAGGATGGATGGCGCGCGAAGTACCCGCGCCGCCCTCGGCGCGTGGCGTCCGACAGCGGAGGTGTAGGAAGGTAGAGGTGTGGGAAGGTAGGTTCTACCACGGAACACACGGAAACGCCCTTCGGGCGACACGGAAGGAGGCCGAGGAAGGGATCTGTTCCGCACAATCCGGCCGCGTTCCTCCCTCCACGTATTTTAGACTTACGGGATTTAGACTTGCAGGATTTCGCGTCGGAATGTTCCGATGCGAAATCCCACATTTGAACCGTAGGCTAGACGTGTTCTCGGTCTCCATATAACTGATGTGTCGTCTTGCATTTTTTCGGTTATTTGACGATTATCGCATTTACGTTGTACATTGGATTTCTTACGCAGTGAATTCTCATCTAAGCGACGGAGAACAGAATGATTGTGCGATTTCACTTCGGAACGGTGCGGGCGCAACGGCGAATGTTGTGGGTCTCGGCGTGCGAAGTACCTACGCCACCTTCGGCGAGGGACGTTTGAATGGGCCGTTCCCACAGTACCCTGTATCGCCAAAAGCCGGAAGTACTATGTACCACTGAGGTACTATGTACCGCCGGGAGGGCCGCGCTCCTGTGCGACCGTTCGGGGTGTCGCGACAGGATCGTGATTGAGGTGTCGGGACGGCGTTCCTTTCTCAACCTCCTTCCGTGTCCGGCGAAGCCGTTTTCCGTGCTTTCCGTGGTAGGAATAGGAGAAGGGGGGACGGAAGCGAACGCCACGCGCCGAGGGCGGCGCGGGTACTTCGCGCGCCGGGCCGATGTGGCATCGGTCGCAACAAGTTGCGATCCTCCCGGATGGAGGGGGCACGCTCCTACGTGGCGGAGAGGGCTAGAGGAAGGATCGGAAATCGGTGAGGAGGGAGGCTTAGAAGCGCCACGCGCCGAGGGCGGCGCGGGTACTTCGCGCACCGGGCCGATGTGGCATCGGTCGCAACAAGTTGTGACCCTTCCGGGTGGTGGGGGCACGCTTCTGTGCGACGGAGAGACTAGAGGAAGGGGCGGAAATCGGCGGGGAGGGGGGCTTCGAAGACGAGCGGCTGGCGCGTGATGGGGTGCTTGAGGGCGAGGCGCCAGGCATGGAGCAGCTGGCGGGCGGGAACGGGCGTCAGCTTCCGGTCCCAGCCCGGCCGGCCGTAGACCGCATCGCCCGCAATCGGGCAGCCGAGCGTGGAGGCCATGTGCACGCGGATCTGGTGCGTGCGCCCCGTCTCGATTTCGCACTCGACAAGGGAGAGCGGACACGCCCGGCGTGCCCCGCCGTTCGACGTCAACACCTTCGCAACGTCTTCGATCCGCCTGTACGTCGTCACGGCGCGTTTGCCGTTGCGCTCGACGACGGCCATCTTCTTGCGGTCGAAGGGGCAGCGCCCGATGAGGTTTTCGATGCGTCCGGCGGGGGACGAGGGGATGCCGTGGACGAGGGCGAGGTAGGTCTTGCGGATGTTCGCGTGGGAGGCGAATTCGCGCGTGAGGACGTCCATTGCGCGCTGCGACTTCGCGACCACCATGACGCCGGAGGTGTCCTGGTCGAGGCGGTGGACGATGCCGGGGCGTGCGACGCCGCCGATGCCGGAGAGGGCGGGGCAGTGGTGGAGAAGGGCGTTGTCGCGCGTGCCGGTGAGGTGTCCGGGGGCGGGGTGGACGACGAGTCCGGCGGGCTTGTCGAGGGCGAGCAGGTCGTCGTCCTCGAAAAGGATCGTGAGCGGAATCGCCTCGGGTTCGGGTTCGGCGGGGACGGGGGGCGGGATGGCGAGCGAGACGACGTCGCCGGGCCTCGTCCGGGCGGTGGCGCGCGGCGTGACCGTGCCGTTGACCGTCACGCGCCCGGCCTTCAGGAGCCCCTGCACGCGGGCACGGGAGAAGTCCGGACACTGTCCGGTCAGCCAGACGTCGAGCCGTTCGATCCCCGCCTCGGGAACCGTGAACGTCCGGATTTCGTCGTGTTCGGCCATGTGGGATGTGGGGAGGACGCAGGGGAGGGATTACCAGAACGCCCACTTGCCATACACGATGACGTAGAGGGCGAGGAGGAGGTTGGTCGTCACGTGGGCGGTGAGGGCGGCGAGGAGGCCGCAGCGGATGAAGAGGAGGCCGTAGACGAGTCCGCAGAGGGCGGCGGCGAGCGGGCGGTCGTGTTCGAGCGTGAAGAGGAAGACGGTCCAGAGGAGGGCGGAGAGGTCGAAACGCGCGGAGGGTACGGCGGCGAAGTCGCGGATCTGGAGCCAGCGGTAGAGGACCGAGCGGAAGAAGACCTCCTCGACGGGGGCGATCACGAACGCGCTGCCGACGAGCTTGGCGAGCGTGAGGGGCCAGCCGCAGACGGCGGGGGAATAGGGCGAGGGGGCGGCGGTCTCCATGGGGAGGGAACCGAGCGGCCAGACGAACCAGGTACGGTAGAAGGCGCTGAACTCGGGGAGGATCCAGAGGGCGAGGACGACGAGGCCGCCGAGGAGGCCCCAGGCGGTCTGGGCGAGGCCCGCGCGCGGCGTATCGACACCGAGCGGGCAGATGCGGCGGAGACGCGGCAAAACCGCCAGCAGCACGCCGAACGTGGCCGCCGTGCGCACGGCGTACGCCCCGGCCGTCGCGGGCAGCAGGGTCTGGAGCGCAATCCACGTCGCGAACGGGGCGACGGCGGCGAGGATGTTCTGGTTTTCACGGGTCACGCGGGATATTGTACCACATCCCGTCGCCGTGTTACGGAGGCCCCGCGTTTTTCAAGATTTGCCCCCTTGCCATTCTCGCCAGGATTCGGTATGATATGTACTCAATTTTTTGCGAAAGGTAGAAGCATGAAAGACGGTATCCATCCTCAGTACGGCGACGCCACCATCACGTGCGCGTGCGGCAATGTCATCCACACCCGCTCCACGAAGCCCGAGATGCAGGTGAACACCTGCTCGGCGTGCCACCCGTACTTCACGGGCCAGAAGACGATGGTCGACACCGAAGGCCGCGTCGATATGTTCAAGAAGCGCTACGCGAAGTTCGCGAAGTAAGCCTTGGTCGCGAAGGACCAGATCGCGAAGGTGCTGGATCGTCTGTCCGCGGTGGAGGCCGCGATGGGCGATCCAGATGTCATTTCGGACGCGAAGCGCTACCGCGAGACGGTGCGCGAGCACACCGCCCTCCGGAAGCTGGAGGCGGCGGCGAAGCGTTATTTCAAGATCCTCGACGACATCGAGGGGAACGAGTCGCTGTTGGAGGATCCCGACTTCGCCGAGGAGGCGAAGAGCGAGATCGAGCGCCTGAAGGGCGAGGTGCCGGACGCGGAGCGGGCGGTGTTGGCGGGATTGCTGCCGCCGGATCCGCTGGAGGGCCGCAACGCCGTCTTCGAGGTGCGCGCCGGGACGGGTGGCGACGAGGCGGCGCTCTTCGCGGGCGACCTCTTCCGCATGTACTCGCGCTACTGCGAGGCGAAGGGCTGGAAGGTGAACGTGATGAGCGCCTCCCAGACCTCGCTCGACGGCTACAAGGAAATCCTCTTCACGGTCGTAGGCGACGGTGCCTATGGTACGTTCCGTTTCGAGAGCGGCGGACATCGCGTGCAGCGCGTGCCGGTGACGGAGGCGCAGGGGCGCATCCACACGTCCGCCGCCACGGTCGTCGTGTTCCCCGAGGCGGACGAGACGGACGACGACTTCGAGATTCCCGAGAAAGATCTGCGCATCGACATCTTCTGCGCGGGCGGACACGGCGGACAGGGCGTGAACACGACCTATTCCGCCATCCGCATGACGCACCTCCCCACGGGCCTCGTCGCGCAGTGCCAGGACGAGCGCAGCCAGCAGCGGAACAAGGAGAAGTGCCTTGCGACCCTCAAGGCGCGCATCCTCGACCAGAAGCGCCGCGAGGAGGAGGCCAAGGCGGGCGCCTCGCGCCTCTCCCTGCGCGGAAGCGGCGACCGCAGCGAGCGCATCCGCACGTACAACTTCCCCCAGAACCGCCTGACGGACCACCGCGTTGACCTGACGCTCTACTCCCTGGACCGCATCATCGAGGGCGAGATGGAGCCCGTCCTCGCCGCGCTCCGCGAAAAGGACCTCTCGGACCGCATCGCCACGGCGCTGGGCAAGGCGGTCTAGAGGGAAATGAAGTCGCCGCTTCGCGGCTTTAAGTGGTTAAGTAGTTAAGTGGTTAAATCGGCCTGCGGCCTTTAAGTGGTTAGGTTGTCGCTTCGCGGCTTTAAATGATGTGGTCGAGGACGGTTCTTTCGCGGCGGCGTGCCGAGGACGTCGTGCCCTACCAACGATCGGGCGTTGATCGGGCATGTCCTTGGACATCGGTGTTCCTTGACCGCCCGTACCGTCCCGGTCGGGAGATTCTTGGTAGGGGCGGACGTCCCGGCCGCCCGCATCAATTTTGTAGTCGTTTGTCACGTGATGCACATGCAAAACCCCGGCCGCGACAAGCGCGGCCCTCCCGACAACCGGTGAATCTTAGCGGTTTTGCGAAGATACGGGAGGGC